>NZ_JAVJQN010000218.1:0-21567 GCF_040218245.1 Coleofasciculus sp. E1-EBD-02
AAATTCAAACAGGATGTAATCGGTACTCCAGCTATTATCTACGCGATGAGACGATGTCCCTTCATCACGGTTCGTCACACCTAAGCCACCACTGTATGCACCTAAATACGCATTTTTCCAGGTTCCCCATTTCTGACTAAATGCGCTGACATCAACCGAAACCCCATCTTGAGTGAAGGTACGGACATTGCCATTGGCACCATCCAAGCTACTCGAACCCGTTAAGAGGAATCGGATGTCAGAAGTCGTCGAACTTGACAGATCTTGTGCTGCTTCAGTTGCCGAGGAGTAAACCCAGGTTTCACCGGGGCTGAGGATGCCATCGGAGCCAACATCTGTGGACAGATCGAGGGTAGGAGTAAAGTCATCACTGGTATCACCCACCGTGCCGTTGTCATCGCTGACAATCACGTCACTGGTAGAGAAGCCCACATTCCCTGTATTGGTGACTGCGTAGGTAAACGTGACATCGGTACCGACGGCAATTTCCGGCAGGTTATTCAAATCCGTCACATCTATCCCATTGACGAACTTCTCAATATCAATGTCGGGATTCGGGATCAGCAATCCGGCATCCAATGTGTCGTTAAACTCACCCGACTCTAACGTTACCGTCTGAGTCATGCCATTACTGGGGTTGGCATCACTATCTAATCCATCATCGCCACCCGCATCTTGTGGGCTAAAGACATAGCCATTGGGGGCGACAAACATGACTTTATATTCACCCGGCGTTAAGCCAGTGAATGAGTATTCTCCATTAGCATCTGTGGTTGTAGTGATTGGGTTTCCATTACCATCGAGAACCGCTGTGCCATCCGGATTCTGGAGTTTGACGGTAACGTCTTGAATACCACTTTCACCAGCATCTTGTAAGCCATTCCCGTTGCTGTCTTCAAAAACTTTATCTCCTAAAGATGCCAGTTGATAAAAACCGGAGTCAATCGTGGGGTCATTTTCCCCAGGTGCGAGACTGACAATATCAGAGACTAAACCATCACTGTCAACCGTATCATCGCCCCCTTGGTTAGCGGGACTGACTTCATAGTCGTCGGGTTGTTCAAATTGAACCTGGTACTCACCCGCCATGACGGAAAATTCATAATTGCCGTTAGCATCGGTGGTGGTGGTTTCAACGACTTCACTCTCTTCAAATACACCGTCACCATCGATGTCGGCGAATAAATTGACAGTAACGCCAGCAATTCCCGCTTCACCAGCATCCTGAATCCCATCGGCATCACTGTCTAACCAAACCCTATCCCCTAATTTGGATAATTCTACTTCAGCGATAACAATTTGTTTATCCGGTAAACAATCCCCATCGGTATCTGGAACCAGGATGAGTCCGAATTTGCCAACGACTTGTTCGCCAAATATGGTTGTATAGTCGTATTCGGGAACAAAGCCTTCACCATTGCTTTGAGCCAGATCCAGAATTTCATCGACTCGCGCTTGTTCCCAAGCACCTAAACTACCGCCACCATTTGACTGTTGGTCATCAATTAACTCCCAGATGGCTCGTTGCACATCCCCTGAGGTATAGGTGCCATTCCCAGTTGAGGCTTCTCCCTCAAAGCCTTGATTTAGAATCCAGTTGACCAAATCTAAATTTTCCGGCTTTTCGATTAAACCCGGTCCAATTAGTTCATCGGGTAACGGTTCACCGCTGGAATAGACTTTCGCTGTGTAATCTACATTTCGATTGATCGGGCGATCGGTATCTAGGCAATACCCATCAAAGGTCATCCCCTCAAAGATATTATCGGTTCCGGGGATATCCTTGATGGTGATATCCACATAACTAGCATCCGGATCACTCCCGGCGTCAAGCTGAATGCTAAACGTCAGCATTCCAGGTAAAGCGGCTTTGAAAGAGGGAGGGTGATAAAATCCGGCATCAACTGTGGTGTCATTTTCCCCTGGATCTAAAGTCACGACATCAGAGACTAAGCCATCACTGTCAACCGTATCATCGCCACCTTGGTTGGCTGGAGAGATGAGTTTATTATCGGGTTGTTCAAATTGAACCTTGTAGTCACCCGCAATGGTTGTAAATTCATAATTACCGTTGGCATCGGTGGTGGTGGTGTCCACAACTTCCCCATCTTCAATTACACCATCACCATCAATGTCGGCTAAGAGGTTGACGGTAACGCCAGCCATTCCCGCTTCGTTTCCATCCTGAATCCCATCCGCATCGCAGTCGGACCAAACCGTATCACCGATTTTAGATAATTCAACTTCAGCGATAACAATTTGGCTATCTGGCAAACCATCATTATTGCTATCTGGAACCAGAATGACTCCCATTTTGCCAACGACTTGTTCGCCAAATAGGGTTGTATAGTCGTATTCGGGAACAAACCCTTCACCATTGTCTTGAGCCAGATCCAGAATTTCATCGACTCGCGCTTGTTCCCAAGCACCTAAAGTCCCGCCACCGCTTGACTGTTGGTCATCCAGTAATGACCAGACGGCTCGTTGAATATCCCCTGAAGTATAGGTGCCATTCCCAGTTGATGCTTGTCCTTCAAAACCTTGATTGAGAATCCAGTTGACGAGATCTAAATTTTCTGGCTTTTCGATTAAACCTGTTCCAATTAGTTCATCGGGTAAGGTTTCATAGCTAGAATAAACTTTAGCTGTATAGTCTATATTTGGGCGAATTCCCCGATCGGTATCAATACAATATCCATCAAAATTCATCCCTTCAAGTACGTTTTCTGTACCGGGGTCGTCTTTGATGGTGATATCCACATAACTGGCATCCGGATCACTACCCGCGTCGAGTTGAATGCTAAATGTCAGCTCATTGGGTAGAGCGGCGCTGAGAGATGAGTAGATGTTAGATTCCGGCATAGGACTAGACGAAAAAACTCATTGATGTACCTTATGAAAATACTATACACAGAAAAAAAGCCAGGAATTAATACTTCATCAACACTTTAAAAACCCGCCCCATCTTCATCGAAATTTTACAAGTAACCTGTTGACGACGAAATAAGGCTGAATTATACTACAGCAAAATTAAAGAGGACTTGCTGAAAACTTGTTGTGGTGAGGGGAAGATGGGGGAAATGGGAAAGCTGGGGAAGATGATGGAGATAGGGTAGAGAATTGACATAAGACCAATGACATAAGACCAATGACCAATATTAAGACTTGCCACTCCCCATCAAATACAGCAGCGCCATGCGTACCGCCACACCACTGGTGACCTGTTGAGAAATTAAACTAAATTCTGGATCATCCATTAACTCGGAACTAATTTCCACACCGCGATTGACGGGTCCAGGGTGGAGAATTTTGACTCCAGGATGGCAAAGTTTCAAGCGATCGCGTGTAATCCCATACCGTTGATGATATTCTCGCAGACTGGGTAACAGATGGGCAGTCATGCGTTCTTTTTGCAGCCGTAAGGTCATGACAAAATCGGCATCTTTTAGGGCGGGTTCAACCTCCCAATGCAAAAATAGTCGCCGATTGGGGATTGGGGATTGGGAAAAATTCTCCCCCGACTTCCCCGGCTTCCTCTGCTCTCCAGTTCCCTGGACATACTCAGTAAACTCCTGGGGAACTAGCGTGGGTGGACCGGCTAAATGAACCTCAGCACCACTGGCGGTGAGACTCCAAATATTAGAACGAGCAACCCGTGAATGGACAATATCCCCGACAATGGCAATTTTTTTGTCGGCTAAGAGTTTCAAGCGAGGATACTCAAAATCTAATAGGGATGTAATTGTAAATAAATCCAATAACGCCTGAGAGGGATGTTCATGTTGACCATCGCCTGCATTCAAGATACCGACATTCGTTTCCAGGCGATCCATTTCAGTCGCGATCGCATGGGGGACTCCCGCTTCTCGATGGCGAATCACCATCATATCCGCACCCATGGCTAAATAGGTTTTTGCCGTGTCCAGAATCGTTTCTCCCTTAGTCAAGGACGAGGTTCCTGGTGCAAAATTCAGGGTATCCGCACTTAACCGTTTGGCGGCGAGTTCAAAACTACTGCGGGTGCGGGTTGAGGGTTCAAAAAACATATTCGCCACCACCTGACCTTGTAAAGCCGGGACTTTTTTCGTGCGCCGGGAGAGAACTTCCCGACAGCTTGCGGCTGTTTGTAAGAGGGTATCGTATTCAGCCGATGTAAAATCTTCCAGGGAAAGGACATGGCGGCGAGTCCAAGTGGCGGTAGCCATAAGAATAAAATAGCAAAATGGATAGAGAGGGGCTAACCGTTACTATAATCTTCATTCCCCTCCCACGACAAATAAATAGGGGCTGCTGAATCGGTGTGGTGGTGGGGTTAGAGAGCAGGGGGAGCAGGGGGAGCAGGGGGAGCTGGGGAAGCAGGGGGAGCAGGGGAAGCAGGGGGAGCTGGGGGAGCTGGGGGAGCTGGGGGAGCAGGGGAAGCAGGGGGAGCAGGGGAAGCAGGGGGAGCAGGGGGAGCAGGGGAAGCAGGGGGAGCAGGGGAAGCAGGGGGAGCAGGGGAAGCTGGGGAAGCTGGGGAAGCAGGGGAAGCAGGGGGAGATATAACAAATGACGAATGACGAATGACGAATGACGAATGACGAATGACAAATGACGAATGACGAATGACGATCTCCACCGTTAACTTTAATTGTCCCCACCTACTTCCTTAAACCTTTCTTTTGAGGGACGTTAGTTCGCTTAATTATCTCTAATAATACTATTAGAAAAGAAAAGTCTAAAATTAGATGAACCCAGCCGTCGTCGTTTTGCTATCCCCAACTCCCTTCTGTAGATGGTAAACGGGGAATTGATCTAGACATTGAGTTCGTCTTGTCTACGGCTAAGGTTCATTGCTGTGATAAACGAACCGTGAGGTATTCTGATGGAAACCCTAGCCTATACCCATTTCTCCGCCCAAGCCGATGACAAGATTCCCCAGTCCCAGTTCAGTGCTGATGGGTCTGGTTTTAAGTCAGAGGTTGACTGGAAACTACCGAGTTTAGCCTGGATTCGGGGATTAGCCTTGGCGATCGCACTTTCTTCCTTAACCGTAACCAGTAGCGTTTGGGCGGCGGTGGTTAATACGAATGGTAGTCCCCTAAATGTGCGATCGGGTCCCGGTTTAGGGTATGGCGTCGTTAGCACTCTCGCCAATGGCACTACCATTAATCTCAGTGGTCTTGATGCCGATGGCTGGTCTCAACTCAGCAATGGCAACTGGGTCGCTTCTCGCTGGGTACGAGGTGAAGCTGAGAATGGTGGTAGTACTGTTCCATCCGCTGTCTTACGCCCCGGTAGTACGGGGACAGCCGTAACCAATCTGCAAAATCGATTGCAAGAGGTTGGGGTTTATAACGGACCCGTCACTGGCTATTATGGTCGCCTCACCGAAGCCGCTGTGAGAAGGGTTCAGGCGTCTGAGGGATTGACGCCGGATGGGATTGCTGGATCGACGACGTTAACCGCCTTATATGGTGAGGATGGGGATGGGGGAGGTGCGACTCCGGTGACGAATACAGCCGTGGTTAACACCAATAACAATCCCCTCAACGTGCGATCGGGTCCCGGTTTGGGGTATCGTGTGGTGGGTACAGTAGGGGATAACCGAACCGTTAGCCTCAGTGGTCGTAATACTGATGGCTGGTCTCAACTGGCGAATGGCAACTGGGTTTCTTCTCGCTGGATAGTCGGTGAAGGTGGCGGTGCAACTCCAGCAAGGGATACCGCCGTGGTGACGACGAATGGGAGTCCCTTGAATGTGCGATCGGGTCCCGGTTTAGGGTATCGGGTGGTGGATACTGTAGCCGATGGCGCTGCGATCGCAACCACGGATCAGACGGCGGATAACTGGATACGGCTGGCTAACGGTGGCTGGGTGTTTTCGGGATGGGTGGCGACGTAAGTGTCCTTTGTCATTCGCCATTTGTCATTCGTCATTGCTAAAATCCAATCAATCAGTTGCTGGGTTGGATGGTTATGGTTAATCCTGTTTCTCTATTGCTTAAGTTGTACCGATCGCGTTTGATATTCGTTCTTTTCGCCCTGCTTGTCTGTAGTGGTGTTCCCTCTCAAGCGCAATCTGAACCGGATAATCCCTCTCCTGCATCTGAGATGCGATCGCCAACGGATGCGGTTACTCAGCAATTAATCGGGGAATGGCAAGCCACTGATCCGGCATCGGGGGAATCAATCCAGTTAATTTTTGCCCCCGATAACCAATTATTTTTTATCTTACCCGCTCAAGATGGGTCGGCTGTGGCAATCGAGGTAGGCTACCAAATTCAGACGGCGACTCAACCGATGCATCTGGATATGGCACTCACACCGGATGAAATCGCCTTGACCATTTTTGAGTTAACCCCAGAGGGGAAGCTGCGCTTAGAATTTAAAGATGTTACGCCGGGAGAACCTCGACCCACGGCGTTTAGTGATACAGCGTTACTCTTGGCAAAGACATCGGATGATACCACCGTACCCGAAGATATTTCTGTGATTGAGTTGGAAACCAGCGCCAACCGATCCAGCCAAGCGATTCCGATGCAGTACATCAGCCTCTTAAATCGCGCCCAGCAAGTGTATTATCTAGAAAATCGTCAATTTGCCAATACCCTCGAACAGCTAGAAATTGCCACAAACCTAGAAACGTCCTTATATACTTATGAAATCGTGCCATCAGGCGATCGCGCTGAGAGTGTCGCGATTACGGCACATCCCAAAGATGAGGGACTTCCCAGCTATATTGGTGCGGTATTTGTCACCACCGTTGATGGATTTGAGACAACCGTCTCTGGAATTTGTCAGAGTGAACAAGCCGCTACCTCACCGCCGCCGATGCCAATTCCACCGTCAGCCGATTCTACAGAGATTCAATGTCCCCCTGGATCTCGTCTGTTGCCGTAAGTTGGGTACAAGGATAAAAGAGTAGAAATAATCTGTGTAGGGGCGGGTTTCACGACTATCTTTTCAGTTGCACCCAAATGTGACTAAACCCGCCCCGCGCTTCAATGGTACTATTCGTTGAGAATTTTATGCCATTACTATAGAACCACGTCATTGCTAACTCCTGGTTGTGATAGGCTATCACCTTTCAGCAATCCTCTCAGTGTTTCCCCCCTCTACCCCTATGGTTACCGTTGCTGGCTGTCGGATTCTTGCCCAAATCTATGAAAGTAGTAACTCTCTAGTCTATCGTGGTATCCGAGAATCGGATCAGCAGTCGGTGATTCTCAAAGTTCTCAAACACGATTATCCTACGCCCGCAGAAATTAACCGCTATCAACAAGAATATCAAATCACCCGTTCCCTTAACTTTGGCGGTGTGGTTCAGGCTTATAGCTTAGAACCCTATCAAACCACCCTGGTGATTATCTTTGAAGATTTTGGCGGTTCTTCGTTAAAACTCTTACTCCAGGAACGAGGATTTACGCTCAAAGAATTCTTAAGTATCGCCATTCGCAACACCGAAAGCTTAGGCAGAATTCATGCTGCTCATATTATTCACAAAGATATCAACCCAGCCAATATTGTTTTCAATCCTGAAACCGGACAACTGAAAATCATTGACTTTGGCATTGCTACCGTTTTATCACGAGAAAACCCGACTCTGAAAAATCCCTCCGTCTTAGAAGGCACATTAGCCTACATGTCACCGGAACAAACCGGGAGAATGAATCGGGCGCTGGATTATCGGACTGATTTTTATTCTTTAGGGGTTACGTTCTATGAATTGCTAACCCATCACCTTCCCTTTGAAACCGAAGATCCCCTAGAATTAGTCCATTCTCATCTGGCTAAAGAACCGATTCCGCCTCACCAAATTAATCCACATATTCCGCCCGCCCTCTCTGCTATCGTGATGAAATTATTGGCAAAAAATGCAGAAGACCGCTATCAAAGTGCCTGGGGACTAAAATCGGATTTAACCATTTGTCTAATGCAATTAGAAACAAAGGGAAAAATTGAACTATTTTCCCTCGGTCGTCAAGATATTTCTGAGCGATTTCAAATCCCCCAAAAACTGTATGGTCGAGAACGAGAAATTAAAAGTCTACTGGACACCTTTATTCGGGTTACTGGATGTAGTTTATTAGGAGACCCAACGCCAAACTCAATCAGGGCGGGTGTTGAACAACAGTTATCGTCAAAGGCAACACAAAATTCCCTAAACCCGCCCCTACAGACTCGAAACTCCGCCAAGGAGATGATGGTTGTATCTGGATATTCCGGTATCGGGAAATCAGCGCTAGTACATGAACTATATAAACCCCTTACTCAACGGCGGGGCTATTTTATTCGCGGCAAATTTGATCAATATCAGCGGGATATTCCTTACTCAGCCGTGATTAAAGCGTTTCGAGAATTAATCAAACAGTTGTTAACGGAAACCACAGTCCAACTAAGCCGATGGCGCAAGCAACTCTTAGCCGCTTTAGGCGTGAATGCTCAAATTATTATTGATGTCATTCCGGAAGTTGGACTGATTGTAGGTAAGCCAGTTCCGGTTGCCAGTTTACCTGCTACAGAAGCGCAAAATCGCTTTAAATTAGTTCTACAAAAGTTCATCCGCGTTTTTGCCAAACCTGAACATCCGTTAGTCATTTTTATCGATAATTTACAGTGGGCGGATAGCGCTTCGTTGAAACTCATGGAATGGTTGATGAACTCCTTGAATCAGGGTGAGGCTGATTCTCACAGTGGGGGGCTGTTTATGATTGGTGCTTATCGTGACAATGAGGTGAGTGAATCCCATCCCTTACTGTTAACATTCAACACTATCCGGTCAAGCGGAACAATTATCCATCAAATTATTTTAGCACCCTTGGGATTGATGAGCATTATCCAATTGGTGACTGAAACGCTCAAATGTTCCCCGGATCATGCCCAGCACCTGGCTGAATTAGTCCAGTTAAAAACGGGCGGAAACCCTTTTTTTGTCAATGAGTTTTTAAACTATTTATATAAAGAAAAAATCGTCATCTTTGACTCTCAAGGCGGAACGTGGCAGTGGGATATAGCCAAAATTCAAGCTCAAAATTTTACGGATAATGTTGTCGCCATTCTAGTCAATAAGATTCAAACCTTATCGCCAAAGGTGCAACGGGTTTTACAGTTTGCCGCTTGTTTGGGCAATTCCTTTGAACTCAAACCATTAGCCTTAGCGTTAGGCGAATCGCAGTCCGAAACAGCCGTGCAGTTATGGCAGACAGTTGTTGAAGGATTGATTCTGCCTTTGGGTGAATCCTACAAGTTAATCCGTCCATCTAATACTACTGAAATTCTGCTGCAAAAACCTCAACCTTTAGCCTCGAATCCCGCCTCACTAAGCAGCGATATAGAACATCAAAACTTCACCATCCAATACAAATTTGCTCACAACCGAATTCAGCACACTGCTTATTCATTAATTCCTCCAGAACACTGCAAAGCGATTCACCATAGGGTGGGTCAGTTATTACTGCAAAATACTCCCGAAGACCAGTTTTCAGAGACTCTTTTTAATATTGTCAATCATCTGAATATTAGTATTGAGTTAATCCAGTCTACTGAAGAACAGAATGAATTAGCTCAATTGAATCTTTGGGCAGGTCAAAAAGCCAAAGCCGCAACCGCTTATGAAGCGGCGATGAAGTACTTGACAATCGGTCGAGAACTTCTTCCGCCAGACAGTTGGCAGGTGCAATATGAGTTGACCCTAAACTTGTCGATGGAAGCCATTGAATTGGCATATTTATTGACTGACTTTGAAACCGCCCAAACCCTAACCAATGTTGTGCTAAACCAGGCGGAAACTCTAATTCATAAGGTTAAGGTCTATGAAATTCAAATTTTATTCGATAGTTCTCAAAATCAAATGCTGTCCGCTATCAAAACGGCAAAGCAGGTTTTAAACCTACTAGAAATACCGCTAACTAAAACGCCTCCTGTTTATCAAACGGTTGAGGCGTTAGCCGATTTGCCAGAAATGACTCAACCCACTCAATTGGCAGCTTTGCGAATTTTGATGTCCGTTATGGCACCTGCCTATATTGCCAAACCATCTCTGTTACCGTCGCTTATTTTCACTATGGTGAATCTCTGTATTCGCTATGGAAATTCATCGCTAGCGGCTTATGCTTATAGTGTTTATAGTTTGCTATTGTGTGGCAAACAAGAAACGATTGATCAAGGCTATCGCTTTGGTCAGTTAGCGTTGAAATTATTAGACCGCTTTCCGGCTAAAGACGTACAAGCCAAAGTTTATCAGCAATTTAATGCCTTTGTGCGACCTTGGAAAGAGCCAGCACGAGAAACGTTAAATCCATTACTCGATACGATTCAAACGGCAATTGAAAATGGTGATATTGAATATGCTTGTCACTGTACGGTAAACTATTGTACTTATTCATTTTTCGTCGGACTGCCCTTAACTGAGGTTGAGTCCAAACAAGCTCAACATCTGGAACTGAATCGGCAGTTTAAACAAGATTATCAGATTGGTTATATCACAATTTGGCGGAATTTATCCTTATGCTTAATTGAGGCTGAAAATTATCCCAATTTAAACTGGACTGTTTTTGATCGTCTCCTCCCTGATTTATTACAAGCGAATAATCAGATTTCAATCTTATCCGTTTATTGGGCGAAGTTATTTCTGGCTTACTTATTTGGCAATAACGAAGAAGCCGAAACGCAAGTTTGTCTGGCTGATCAATACAAGGGGAGTGTTAATGGCTTATTAAATAGCGTTTTAGCCAACTTCTATTCGTCTTTGGTTTTGTTATCTCTGTGTCATTCGGCGAGTCCCAGTAAACGTAGACGCTATCTCAACAAAATAGCCAGACAGCAAAAAATTATGCAAACCTGGGCAGAATATGCCCCTTGTAACTTCCAGCATAAATATGAATTAGTGGAGGCTGAACGAGCAGAATTACGTAGCAAAATTATTCAGGCAATGGAGTATTATGATCGGGCAATTCAAGGTGCAAAAAAACAGAGCTATCTTCAGGACGAAGCCCTCGCTTATGAACGAGCGAGCAACTTTTATCAACGGTTAGGTCGGAATGAAATTGCTAAAAACTATTTACAAAAAGCTCACTATATTTATACCAGATGGGGGGCAATGGCGAAAGTTAAACAGTTGGAAGAAACCTATCCCCAATGGCTGTTTACGCGAGCGAATAGTAATGATTCAGGCGGACTTTTACAAAAAAGCTCCACAGTGACCACAACAACGCAAAGTGGTAAAAATTCGTCAGATTTTCTTGACTTAACCACCGTCATGAAAGCGGCGCAAGTGATTTCCGGTGAGATTGTCTTGGATAAATTACTGGCAGCGTTGATGAAGATTTTGATTGAAAATGCGGGAGCGCAAAAAGGGTTTCTTATTTTAGAAAGCAAAGGAAAATTAAGGATTGAAGCCGAGGGACAGGTGAATACTCTAGGTCAACCTGATGCAGAATGCGATCAAATTCATGTTTTACAGTCTACTGACATTGAAGACAGTCAAGTTTTATCGGTTACCATTATTAATTATGTGGCTCGAACTCAGGAAATTGTTGTCTTAAATGATGCCCTAAATGAGGGACAATTTACTCAAGATTCCTATATTCAGCAAGAACAGCCGAAGTCAATTCTCTGTGCGCCGTTGATTAATCAAGGAAAACTCAGCGGAATTGTCTATTTAGAAAATAATTTGACGACGGGAGCATTTACGGCTAGCCGATTGGAACTGTTGCGTCTCCTATCCGCGCAAGCCGCCACATCTATTGAAAATGCCCGTTTCTATACCAGTTTGGCAGAACTGAATCAGGCGTATGAACGGTTTGTTCCGCGTCAGTTTCTCCAATTTTTGGATAAGGAAAGTATTGTCGATGTCCAGTTGGGTGATAATGTTCAACATAAAATGTCAATCCTATTTTCGGATATTCGCGCCTTCACGACATTATCGGAAACGCTGACACCGGAGGACAATTTTAAGTTTATTAATGCTTATTTGTCGCGCATGGAACCAGCGATTACTGACCATAATGGCTTTATTGATAAATATATCGGTGATGCAATTATGGCATTGTTTAGTGGTCAGGCTGATGATGCAGTTAAGGCGGGAATTGCTATGCTACACCAACTGAGGATCTATAATCAACATCGACAGAATTCTGGCTATCCTCCTATCCGGATTGGGATTGGGATTAATACGGGAGGGTTAATGCTGGGAACCATTGGTGGAGTCTCGCGCATGGATAGCACGGTGATTAGTGATGCGGTGAATTTAGCCTCTCGCATTGAAGGGTTAACTAAATATTATCAAGTCCCCTTATTAATTTCTCATCATACGTTTTCCCGTTTATCTGATCCGACTAATTATGCGATTCGCCTGATTGATAAAGTGAAGGTGAAGGGAAAATCGGAATTGGTAACTGTTTATGAAGTGTTTGATGCTGATTTACCTGAGATTAAAGCTGCTAAATTAGCCACGTTACAAACTTTTACTGAAGCCTGGTATTTTTATAACATGAAGGCGTTTGCTGAGGCGAAAAAACGCTTTGCTGAGGTGCTGCGGGTCAATCCTCAAGATCAAGTGGCTAACATTTATCTCAACCGTTGTCAAAACACTGATTTCACCGATTTATAACGGTTAATGGTGGTGATTGTCATTTATCAAAACACTGATTTCACCGATTTATTGGAGAGAGTGGGATAGGGACGTCAGCCAGTAGGGTGCGTTAGCGTAGCGTAACGCACCATTGCCACTACGTCATTCGTAAAGTCGGGGCGGGTTTAGTTACCTCTGGGTGTAACTAAAAAGATAGTAGTGAAACCCGCCCCTACACAATCTCCCCCAGCTTCCCCAGCTTCCCCAGCTTCCCCAGCTTCCCCCTCTTCCCTAGCTCGCCTTCTCATCGAGTTGAGCCGACACTCTACCGTTAGAGAGTTGCTGCTATGAGCGAATTAGCATATTATAAAAATGCCGTAATACAAGTAATACGCTAGTATAACACAATAATGGCTTTGAGCTAGAGAGGCAAAAGGATTGAATTTGCCAGTTCTGTCTAGTATCGCTATCTGGCATGTACAGATGCAATACGTCTCTTGACAAAAGTCGAAACGGTTTAACTGTAACGCTTTCTGGTGAAAGAGATTGGGTGGGAAACGTTCACCGTGAAAATCGAGCGAATACTGTGCCGACTTTTCGCAAAACCATACTCATTTAAACATCTTTTTTAAGTTTTCCCCTAAACCTATTTAACTCGTTTATCGATTGAATAGATTGGGTGCATCGCTAATTGGGGTTGAACGACAAAAAAAGGACTGAATTCTGCTTAAAAATGTAGGGTTTATTTCCTTAACTTTAGCGATCTCCAAGGGGCTCTCATGTCAATGCGATCTCTCAAGCGCCTAATTGACAACGGTTTAACGAATGTGCCTCTACGAACAGTATTCGTAGTCCCCTTTCTGGTGCAAATTTTTGCTACAGTCGGCGTAATTGGCTGGTTATCATTTCGTCACGGAAAGCGGGCGGTGAATGAGGTATCGACTCAATTGCAAGATGAAATTACGGTTCATATTGAGGATCGGTTGGAGCGATATTTAGCCATTCCCCATCAGATTAATCAGAGTAATCAAGATGCGATTCATCTGGGAAGCTTGACCCTAGACACCTTGCAACCCTGGGAACAACATTTGTGGCGACAAGTGCAACGATTTGATTCTGTGAGTTATGTTGGTGTGGCGAATGAACAGCGAGGATTGATTGCGGCGGGGCGACGAAATCGGGATCAATTGGTGATTATCCAAGCGAATCCCGCGACAGATTTTGATTTCTATACTTATAGCACCCACAGTGAAGGCGATCGCAACACCCTTTTAGAGAGTAGCAAAAACTACGACCCCCGCCTGCGACCCTGGTATAAAGCCGCCTTGCAAGCCGATAAACCCACCTGGAGTGACATTTACCCCCATTTTGGTGAAGGCGATCGCACGTTGCTAATCAGCGCCATTCAACCCGTTTACGACAGCAATCAGCAGGTTCAGGGTGTCTTAAACACAACCCTGCGTCTTTCCACGATTAACGATTTCCTGCAAACGATAAAAATCGGTAAATCGGGACGCCTGTTTATTATGGAACGTTCTGGATTATTAATCGCCACATCCACTCCGGAACCGCCCTTTCAACATCACCAAAATCACATTACTCGGTTAAAAGCCAGCCAAAGTCGTGATCCCTTAATTCAAGCCACCGCCAACTATTTAACCCAACAGTTTGGCGATTTCAATTCGATTCAAGCGTCCCAGCGCCTGGACTTTAAGCGTCAAGGACAGCGGCAATTTTTACAAGTCATGCCCTTACAAGATAGCCACGGATTAGACTGGTTAATTGTCGTGGTTCTCCCTGAAGCTGACTTCTTGGATCACATTCATAATAATACGCAATCGACAATCCTACTCTGTCTGGTTGCATTAATCATCGCCACGGGAGTTGGTCTGAGTACCGCCCACTGGATTATTCAACCCATCCAGCGCTTAAATCAAGCCGCCAATGCTATTGCTAAGGGGGAATGGGAGCAAAAAATTGAGGTTCATCGGAACGCTGAACTGGGTAGTCTTAGCACCGCCTTTAATCAAATGGCGGATCAATTAAACCAATCCTTTGCCACTCTCAAAGACCAGAATCATCAGATGAACCGCTTAAATGAGGCATTGGCAAAAAGTGAGAAACAGTTAGCTCAAATTTTAGAAACCGTACCCGTTGGTATCGTGGTGGTTGATGCTCAGGGAAAATTTCATTATACCAACGATAAAGCACAACGGTTTATGGGACAAGAGTTTACGCTAGACGCGATCGCGGATAATTTTTGTGCGGTTCATCACTGGTATATCGCCGGAACTGATCAATTTTATCCCACTGAAGAGTTACCGATTGTTCGCGCTTTGCAGGGACAACGCTCCATTGTCCATAATATTGAAATTCACCAAGACGACCAAATTATTCCGATTGAAACCTGGAGCAAACCTATCCTGGATGAACAGGGTGAAATTATTTATGCCATTGCCGTTCTTAACGATATCACAGATCGAAAAAAAGCCGAAGCAGAACGGATGCATTTTACCCAAGAACTGGAATTCAAAGACCATCAAAATGCCGCTTGGCAGCGCCTAGACAAGCTCAAAGATGAATTTTTAGCTAATACCTCCCACCAACTCCGTACTCCTCTCTATGGCATTGTCGGCATTGCTGAATCGTTAATCGATGGTGCTACCGGAGAGTTACCCTTACAAACCCGGATCAATTTAGGTACAATTATCGCCACCGGGCGGCGCTTATCCAACTTAGTCAATGACATTCTCGATTTTGCCAAACTCAGAAACCAAGACATTCAACTCCAGCAACAGCCCGTGGGGGTACGAGAAATAGCGGAGGTGGTTCTCCGACTCAGTTATCCACTAATTGGTGATAAAGAGTTACAACTGATTAATGCCATTTCTCCTGACTTACCGATTGCTTATGCCGATGAAAATCGGGTGCAGCAGATTTTGCAAAACTTAGTGGACAATGCGATTAAGTTTACCGATAGAGGAACGGTCAAAATTTCGGCTCAATTGGTAAGCTCAAGGCAGACATTAGAGGGTAGAGGTGCAGCAGTACAGTGGGGCAATAGCAACATGGAGACGTTAACTCAAAACTATGTCCTGGAGCGAAGCGAAGGCTCAGTCAGCGTAGTTTTGGAACCAACGTTATCGTCAACCCCTGACGCGAATTTTATCAACCCACCTCTATCAACCCGGTTCCCTATAAACGACGTGAAGGATCAAAACCCTGTCCTAGAACGAAGTGAAATGTCAACATCCAGTCAGGACGGGTTTTGTCCAAACGTTACTATTAATAGCGACAACAAAGTCCCTAAATCTGCCCCTACAAACCATGTCCTCGAACCCAATGAAGGGTCAACATTCAAAATGCTAGCCATTACTGTATCTGACACAGGAATTGGCATCCCCAAGTCTCAATTAAACCGTATTTTTGAATCCTTTGAACAAGGGGAGGGTTTTCTAGGGCATCAGTATGGCGGTACAGGGTTAGGGTTAGCCCTGACGAAAAAGCTGGTAGAGTTGTATGGGGGAACGATTGAGGTGCAATCAACCTTAGGTGTCGGCTCTCAGTTTACGTTTACGTTACCCATTTTTGACGGACAAATTCCAGACATTAAGCCCGATCCGATTGAGTCAATTGTGACAATACCTAAGACAATTTATAGTGCCAATTCCTCTGTGAGTCAACCTAGTCTGGTCGGTAATTCTTGTCCTCTTTTGCTGACGCTTACTCAACCCGCATTAACGCTAAAAGAACACGCCAATTTCCAGGAGGACGAACCCTTAATCAACCCGTTCAAGATTTTAATCGTCGATGATGATACAGTAAATCGCCAGATACTCGTCAACTATTTATCCTTAGAAAATTATCAAGTTGCCCAAGCCACCAATGGTAGGGAAGCTTTAGACATCATTAACAATGGTTTTCAGCCTGACCTGGTTTTACTTGATGCGATTATGCCGCGCATGACTGGGTATGATGTTTGTAAGAAACTGCGTGAATTCTATCCCCCTACTGAACTGCCCGTGTTAATGTTGACGGCAAATGAGCAAGTGAATGATTTAGTGGCAGGCTTTAGTGTAGGCGTGAATGATTATTTGACCAAACCGATTGCCAAACACAAACTTTTGGTCAGAATTAAAACTCATCTGCGTTTATCCACAATTGCCAAAGAAAATGCTCGACTTTACGCAGCGGTGCGGGAAAGCGAGCGGAGATTGATGCAATTTTTAGACGCCGTACCCGTGGGAATTTTTATCCTCGATGCCAAGGGCAAACCTTACTATGCTAATGAAGCGGCTAAACAGATTTTGGGCAAAGGCATTGTGGACACTGTTATCATTGAAGAATTAACTGAAGTGTATCAAGCCTATCGCACAGGAACCGATCAACTCTATCCCATCCAGCAAATGCCTATTTTTCTGGCGTTGCAGGGAAAAACTTCCACCGTTGATGATATTGAAATTCACCGAGGGGATCAGGTTATCCCGATTGAGGTGTGGGGGACTCCCATCTATGAGGAACAGGGGGAAGTGGCTTATGGGATGGTTGCCTTTCAAGATATCCGCGATCGCAAAAAAGCGGAAGTACAACGGGAAGCGTTTACTCGTGAGTTATTTCAACTCAATCAAGCCTACGAACGGTTTGTTCCGGGTCAATTTCTCCAGTTTTTACAGAAAAAAAGTATTGTAGATGTGCAACTGGGGGATCACGTTCAACAGAAAATGTCTGTTCTCTTTGCCGATATTCGCAACTTTACGGCGCTGTCGGAACAGATGAATCCCCGTGAAAATTTTAATTTTATTAATGCTTTCTTAAGTCGCATGGAACCTGCCATTCGGGAACATAATGGCTTTGTCGATAAATATATTGGCGATGAAATTATGGCACTGTTTAGTGGTAATGCTGATGAAGCAGTGCAGGCGGGAATTACCATGTTTGAGCGGCTGGCTTTATATAACCAACATCGGGCTAATTATGACTATGCACCCATTGAGATTGGTATAGGAATCAATACCGGAGAATTAATGCTGGGAACCGTGGGCGGATTTTCCCGCATGGATAGCACGGTGATTAGTGATGCGGTGAATTTAGCCGCCCGCCTGGAAGAATTAACTAAAATTTATCAAGTACGGCTATTAATCTCGCACCATACATTCTTGAGGTTGTCGAATCCCGGTGACTATGGGATGCGTCTTGTGGATAAGGTGAATGTGAAAGGGAAAGCCAAAAAAGTAACCGTCTATGAAGTCTTTGATGCTGATCCGCCGGAGATGCGAAAGGCAAAGCTGGCAACGAAAACGGCATTCGAGGAAGGGCTAATGTTATATTATCGCGATCGCCTCTCAGATGCAGCTCAACGGTTTAGTGAATGTTTGCAGGTTCATCCAGGGGATAAGGTAGCGCAACATTATCTTAAACGTTGTCAGCATCGGATGCGATAATGTTATTTGTCTTATGTCATTTGTCTTATGTCTTATGTCATTTGCTATATTTCCCCGTTAACATCGGTGGGTTACGGCGGATACGGCATTAAATGGTTATCGCTTCGATTTAAATTCCGCCTAACCCACCCTACTGGCTGTTCATTGTTCATTGCTATGAACGAGTTATCGGTGGGGAGGGCGGGTTTTGTTGTTCATTGATTGGTGACAAGTTGTTTGAGTGGCTAAACCCGCCCCTACATTTATTGCTTTTTCCCATCATTAAACGATTAGGCATCGGCAAAAAATCGGTTAATTGACACCTCAATTGTGGGGAATGCCAAGGAAAAAATAGTGCCTTGCGTGATCAGGAATGTTTCCAAGTAATTCGCGTCTTGAGGATGTCGAAAGACGTGGATCTGATTGGCTTTGAGATTCACCACCCAGTATTCTGGAATATCTGCCAAGGCATAGGTTTTCTTTTTCTCATTGAGATCATAGTCCAAAGTAGACTGAGAGATTTCAATCAGCAAAAAAATGTCCTGGGGATAGGGATGATGCTGGAGATATCGTTGTCGAGATGGTTGGACAATGGCGACATCGGGTTGGGGTTCGGAATCAGCCAGGGTAATTGGATGAGCTTCTCGCACCACCGCCAATCCCCTTAACAGTGAACGTAGATAGTGAACACCCCCTTCGGTTGCATAGCTATGGATTGGTTCTTCTGGAGGCATTTCTACGACTTCTCCTTGCAAAAGTTCGACCCGACGGTGGTTGAGAATACCAGTCTCAATGAGGCGATGATAGTCGGTGATTGTCCATTTGACTAGAGTTGTCATGAGTTGTGTCAATTCAGTAACAATAAACCATTTAGCTCCTATAGTACGATCGCGAATCAATGGAGATGCGGTACGATAGAGCATTTGCTTGTTAAAATTTCTGTTAATTCTCGTTTTAGAGTGTCATGGCTGATACCGTTCTCGACGTTCGCAACCTGCAAGTCAAATTTAAAACCGATGAAAAGGAAGTCCTCGCTGTTGATAGGATTAGTTTTCAAGTGAAACGGGGGCAAACCCTGGGTATTGTCGGTGAGTCGGGTTCGGGGAAGTCAGTCACCTCACTGGCGGTGATGGGGTTAGTGTCAACGCCGGGTAGAATTACTCAGGGGGAGATTTATTTTAAACCTCAAGCCGATGGCGCTCAACCCATTGAGTTGCTGACGCTGAATCAGGAACGAAAACGCTTGTTTCGGGGGGGTCAAATTTCGATGATCTTCCAGGAACCGATGAGTTCCCTCAACCCCGTCTACACAATCGGGTTTCAGCTTATCGAGGCGATTTTACAGCATCAGGACATATCCCAAGGCGAAGCACGGCGTCAGGCGATCGCACGGCTGCAAGAAGTGCGGCTGATTCCCAGTGATCAGGAACTTAAGCAGGAGTATGAGCAAGAAAATCCTGACGACGCCGCCACAGATCGCGTGATCAGTCAGTACCTGAATCAGCGTAAACAGGAAATGCTCAAGCGCTATCCTCACGAACTATCCGGGGGTCAATTGCAACGGGTGATGATTGCCATGGCAATTGCCTGTGATCCGGAGATTCTGATTGCGGATGAACCCAGCACCGCCCTTGATGTTACCGTACAGGCGGCAATTCTGGACTTGCTGCGGGAGTTGCGGGATCAGCGAGGAATGTCGATGATTTTCATCACCCACGACTTAGGCGTAATTGCTGAAATTGCCGATAGTGTGGCGGTGATGTATCGAGGAAATATTGTCGAAAGTGGCGATGTCTGGCAGATTTTCTCTCATCCCCAGCATCCTTATACCAAAGGATTATTAGCCTGTCGTCCGACATTAGAAAAACATCTCAAATACTTACCCACTGTGGCTGACTTCATGGAGGAGGTGACAACAGAGGAGGGTAAGGTAGACATTCGCGAAAAATCCCCGACTTTTGATCAGGAAAATGGGGCAAAGGTTCAGCGAGATAATCTCGCCATTGCTGACGCCTCAGCCTCTCCCCTACTTGCCGTTAAAAATCTCCGGGTGGGGTTTCCTGTGTCCAACGTATTTGGCAAAACTAAACGCTATATTATGGCGGTCAATAATGTGTCCTTTGAAGTTTACAAAGGAGAAACGTTGGGACTCGTGGGGGAATCGGGTTGCGGTAAATCCACCCTTGCCCGGACGTTATTGCGTTTAATTGAACCGATGGAGGGTAAGGTAACCTTTGACAATGAAGATATCACCCATATTAAAGGCAAGCGCTTGCGGCAAATGCGGCAAAAGATGCAAATTATTTTCCAGAATCCCTTTAGTTCTCTTGATCCTCGGATGAAGATTGGGGATGCGGTGATGGAACCATTGGTGATTCATAAATGGGGAGATAATGCCAAAGCACGTCGCGATCGCGTTGCTTATTTGTTTGAACGAGTGGGGTTAAACCCCGACTGGATGAACCGCTATCCCCACGAGTTTTCGGGGGGACAACGCCAACGGGTTTGTATCGCCAGGGCGCTAGCACTTGAGCCTAAGTTTATTATCTGCGATGAATCGGTTTCTGCCTTGGATGTGTCGGTACAGGCGCAGGTACTGAATTTGCTCAAGGAGTTACAGAGTGAGTTAAAGGATGAGTTGAATCTCACCTATATCTTTATCTCCCATGACTTGAGTGTGGTCAAATTTATGAGCGATCGCATCATGGTGATGAATAAGGGCAAAATCGAGGAAATTGATGCGGCAGAGAGTATCTACCGGGAACCACAAACGGAGTACACGCGCCAGCTTATTGCATCGATTCCCACGGGAAGCTTGGATCGGATTCAGCAACAGCAAGCAGGGCGAGGATTAAGCCCTTGGTCTGATATTAGCGACTTATCGGATGGAAACAAACCCTCTGCGAAACTCCAGTATCAGCTTTTTGGCATGGTTCAGGGGGATTGGCAAGTGGCGAAGGGGTTACTGAATCAGGTGAAAAGCATTAATCCGGGACATTCTGAGGATTGGTATTGGCAAAAAGTCATCCATGATTTGGAACGCGATCGGCAATAGATTCGGGGTGGGTTTCAATACAGGAATGTAGAGACGTAGCATGCTACGTCTCTACACATCGATCGGGGCGGGTTTAGTTACATTGGGGTCAAACCCAAATGATAGTTGTAAAACCCGCCCCTACAGGTGGTTAGGGTTCCGGTTGTCGGGGTTGATCACGCGATCGGGGAGGGGTTAGTTACATTGGGGTCAAACCCAAATGATAGTTGAAAAACCCGCCCATAAAGGTGGTTAGGGTTCCGGTTGTAGGGGTAGATCACGCGATCGGGGCGGGTATAGTTACATTGGGGTCAAACCCAAATGATTGTTGTAAAACCCGCCCCTACAGGTGGTTAGGGTTCCGGTTGTCGGGGTTGATCACGCGATCGGGGCGGGTTTAGTTACATTGGGGTCAAACCCAAATGATAGTTGTAAAACCCGCCCCTACAGGTGGTTAGGGTTCCGGTTGTCGGGGTTGATCACGCGATCGGGGCGGGTTTAGTTACATTGGGGTCAAACCCAAATGATAGTTGTAAAACCCGCCCCTACAGGTGGTTAGGGTT
>NZ_JAVJQN010000222.1:0-39893 GCF_040218245.1 Coleofasciculus sp. E1-EBD-02
CCGGAGACGAGGGATTCCTAAACCTCACGATTTAGGTTTCTGCTTCTTTCCCCTTCGACTAGCGAGAGAGGTTTTTCGCAACTGCCCTTTGGACTTATGCCCATCAGGTCTTATGTTCGCTCCACAGACTATCACCGCAAGTCCTGCGGCTAGAATATTATTTGCGGCATTAATATCTCGGTCGTGGTGAGTTCCGCATTCTGGGCAATTCCACTCCCTAACATTAAGCGGCAATTTATCAACAACGTGACCACAATGTCCACAGCGCTTAGAGCTGGGAAACCATCGGTCAATCTTAACCAGTAATCGACCGTACCACTGGCACTTGTACTCCAACTGACGAACCAGTTCGCTCCAGCTTGCGTCAGCAATTGCTTGAGCCAACTTGTGGTTTTTCATCATGTTCTTCACGGCTAAGTCTTCGACAACAATCGTTTGATTTTCACGTACCAGTCGAGTCGTTAGCTTGTGAAGGAAATCTTTACGGGCGTCGGCGATTTGAGCATGGATTCGGGCAACCTGCTGCCGAGCCTTTTCCCTATTATTTGAACCTTTGACCTTACGAGACAATGCTTTTTGAGCTTGTCTCAACTTGCGTTTCAATCGCTTAAAGTGCTTTGGATTAGCAATCTTTTCCCCAACGTCAGCGATGGTTCATTAGCATCGCCTATGGGACAGTTTGTACATTGGGCAAAAATAAATCCAGCCACTTGATCGAGAATTCCAGCGAGTTTGAGCTGGGTTAACAAGCGGTCAATCCGGTAAACCTCTTCTCGTATATCTTCCACAAACAAAATAGAGTTCTGCCAATCGGGTAAATAATCTGACCCCACCAGCGCCGCCACCAGTGATAAATTTCCCCCCACCAGACGCCCCCTTGCCTTACCCTTGGTAATGGTTTCCACAGGAGTACTCAATAAATTTTGCAGTGTCATTGCTGCCCCATCAAACAAGATGCGTTGCAGATGTTGGACTGAAAACCAATTCCAGGTTGATGTTCCCAGTGGTCCATGAAAGGTGATCAGGTTGCTGTGAGTATAAATCGCTAACAGCAGTGAGGTAACATCGCTATAGCCGATAATGATTTTGGGATTTTGGCGGATTAGCTCGTAATCCAACAGGGGTAAAATTCGATTACAACCCCATCCGCCTGCCATTGCTAGCACCGCTTGGACAGAGGAATCGGCAAACATCGCATTCACATCAGCCGCGCGGTCAACATCTTGACCCGCCAGGTAGCCGTATTGGTCGAAAAGATGGGTTCCCAGTTTGGTTTTTAAGCCGAGTTGTGATAAGACTGGAGTAAATTCATCAAGGGTCTTTTGGTCAACTAGACCGGCTGGACTAATCAACCCTATGGTATCACCAGGATTCAGGCGTCGTGGTTTGAGAAGGGGTAGGGGGTTTGCCGTTACAGGGACTTGGGTTGCCAATAGCGTCAGTCCCAAGAGTTTAAGAAAGGCACGGCGATTACCGGAAAAGGGTTGGCTCAATGGTCAGTCCCGGAAAACTACAATAGACAACGTGGAAAATGGCTGGGAGTACCAAGCTGGGAAAAAGAGCTAGAATTGACTTACTTGAATCATCTCTAAACATCAAGCAATAATAATAGAGATATTGCATCTGCCAGATTTTGGTCAACTCGCCGCAGCTAGGCATTGAACTCCCGAACCGGGATTGATGCTTGGTTGGTGTCATCACCGCGCGATCGGTACAGAAACGATTATTTTTTTGTATCCGATTAATTACAGACATTTGATCTGACGGTGCTGAATCTGACTCGTTGAACAGCATCTGCCGGCAAAATTCACGATAGCCAGTCAACAACTCCAACAATTCAGCCATTACACCCAGAGACATGGCAATTGCTTCAGGCTATGGTAGGGAAAGATACTCTTTCTCTCGATTTGGAGGTGATCAATCATTCCCTGGAACCTGCCTCAGGTTAATGGCATCCATGCTGCAGCTATCCTCAACAGACGTATAGAGACTCGATTCATGAAATTGACAGGTTGAAGTCATGGGATTTTAGGAACTAGGAAAATCTACCGTTTCGTCAGATGCTAGAACAGATAAGCAAGGGTGGTGATCCCATGGCAGCACTGGCGCAGTTTTTTTTGCCAGCTAGAGGCTGAGTATCAACGGGTCACATTAATCTTACAGACCCAAAGACGGCAATATCAGCATTCTTAAGGATGAAATTAGTTTCTTTGCCCGAAGAACCACCAACCATTTTGGTGGTTGATGATGACCAGTTTATACGAGAACTTTTACGCCGAGTCATGGAAAAAGAAGGCTATAAAGTTGTTGAAGCAACCAACGGTGAACAGGGTTTGGACGTTTATCAGCGTCTCAAACCGCATCTGGTCATGCTAGACGCCCTGATGCCGGTGATGGATGGTTTTACCTGTTGCAAACACTTACAAAAACTCTCAGACGAAGACGAGACATCACCCGATAGCGAACATTTGGAGGCTCAAGGGTTACAGGGAGTTTCCCAAACGCCGGTGTTAATGATTACCAATCTGGATGATCCAGAATCCGTTGACCGCGCCTTTGCCGTTGGTGCTACTGACTATATCACCAAACCGATTCACTTAGCCGTCTTGCGTCAACGAGTACGGCGTTTAATTCAACAGTTTCAGCTTTATCAAAAACTTGAACAAGCCAATCGAGAGTTACAACGTTTAGCCACGTTAGATGGACTAACGGGTGTAGCCAATCGCCGTCGGTTTGATCAATACCTTGATGATGAGTGGTGGCGGATGATTCGAGAAGAGTCACCTTTGTCTCTGATTCTATGTGATATCGACTTTTTCAAGAAATATAATGATACCTACGGTCATCAAGCCGGTGACGCCTGTTTGCGAAGGGTAGCTGATGCTTTGCGTTTTTGTGCCAAACGGTCTGTGGATTTAGTGGCTCGCTATGGCGGTGAAGAATTTGCGATTGTGTTACCCAATACTACCACGATTGGTGCGTCTTTAGTGGCTGAAGAATTACGCAGCTTGGTTCATGGTTTAAAGATTACCCATGCAGCGTCAGCTATTAGTGAATATGTCACACTCAGTTTAGGTGTTGCCAGTCTTTATCCTGAGCCTGATACTCCACCCGCTAAGCTAGTTGCTGAAGCGGATATGGCTTTGTATCAAGCGAAAGCCTCTGGGCGTAATCGATATGTGGCGAAAGTTTGAATCGTCATGGGTCATTGGTCATTGGTCATTGGTCATTTGTTTTATGTAAGGATTTGAGGGCTATTTACACAATTTAATAGAGTTGAGTTTATTTCCACCAACTTACATAACGTAGCGCGTTGTCAATAGGAAACTTGAGTGTAGGGGGGTGGTATGGTGTTGCTTAAATAGGGGCTGCTGAATAAGTCTTGTGGTGAGGGGGAGCGGGGGAAGCTGGGGAAGCTGGGGAAGCTGGGGGAGCTGGGGGCGCAAGGGTACATTGTTCCTGAGCAAGGTGATGCCATACTTAGAAAGAATACTACCCGATTTCCTTGAATCAAACCCTCTGTCAATAAAGTTCAAAGTATTGATGGGCTTTGCGGTTTTGGCTTTGTGCAGCCAGCCCTAAATAGCGTAGGATTGCCAATAATGTGTACATGCTAATCCCCCAAACAGATAATCGCTAAGAACGTATTATGACGACTACGGTCAACACAACACCCCAATTAGCCTCACGTTTGGTGAATGGTTTCCTTGCCATTAAACCTTTGGCTAATTTAGCAAAGCAGCAAGCTCGTAAGATGATTATCAAGCGAGCGGAAAAAATTGGCGTACCTTGGACAAAACAGGTCAATGAGTTACGTTCTCTGGACTGGGATAGTTATCTGAGTCAAGTGCAAAACCCCCAGTTAACCTACCCGGATTATTATTTGCGCCCCTTCCATGCTTATGAAAAGGGAAATCTTCAGTGGGATGCGGCGTTTGAACATGAAGTGGCGGCTTATGCGGTTCATGCCAATCTCTATCCTGAGGATAAACTCCAAGGAGATGCTAAACTGCGACAGAGTTACCATGAGTTGGTGCAAAAGCACGTTACAACTGAGCCGCAAGATATTGTGGATCTGGGGTGTGGTGTAGGGATGAGTACCTTTGCCCTACAACAGATTTATCCCCAGGCAAATATGACGGGTGTAGACTTATCGCCTTACTTTCTAGCTGTTGCCGAATATAAGTCCAAACAGCATCATACAGAAATTAACTGGAAACACGCGGCGGCTGAAGCGACAGGTTTACCGGATGCTTCGTATGATTTGGTGTCTGTCTTCTTGGTATTCCACGAATTACCCCAAACGGCGGCAAAGGCAATCCTACGGGAGGCACGGCGGTTATTACGTCCTGGTGGCTATCTTACCCTGATGGATATGAATCCTCAGTCTCAGGTGTATGCGACGATGCCAGCTTACGTTTTTACCTTATTCAAAAGCACTGAGCCTTACTTTGATGACTATTTCACCTTGGATATCGAGCAAGCGATCGCGGAAGCCGGATTCCAGTCTCCGACTATCACGCCGAATAGTCCCCGCCATCGGACGATCATTGCCCCAGTCGAGACGTAGCGTGCTATGTCCCGACACCTAATCGTAGCAAAACTTAACATAAACCAATACTCGACATTCTTTCGAGGAGATCCCAGTCTCTGATAGACTTTTAGACTGGGGACAGTAAATAACACCAGGGAAAAACTAAGCAGTTGAGAGGAAAAGCTTCGTGCTAGAAACTACGCTAGGACTAGAAATTATTGAAGTTGTCGAACAGGCAGCACTTGCCTCTGCCAAATGGATGGGCAAAGGGGATAAGAACACCGCTGACCATGTGGCAGTCGAAGCCATGCGGGAGCGGATGAACAACATTCACATGCGGGGTCGCATTGTGATTGGCGAAGGGGAGCGAGATGAAGCCCCGATGCTGTATATCGGTGAACAAGTGGGCATCTGTAACCAGCCGGATGCAAAGAACTTTTGTAACCCCGATGAACTGATTGAAGTCGATATTGCCGTTGACCCTTGTGAAGGGACGAACTTGGTGGCTTATGGGCAACCCGGTTCAATGGCGGTGCTAGCCATTTCTGAGAAGGGAGGGCTGTTTGCTGCACCTGACTTTTATATGAAAAAGCTAGCTGCGCCTCCTGCGGCTAAAAATCATGTCGATATCAGTAAATCGGCAACAGAGAACCTGCAAATTCTCTCGGAATGTCTGGATCGCGCAATTGAGGAACTTGTGGTCGTCGTCATGAAGCGCGATCGCCACAAAGGACTAATTGAAGAAATCCGCTCGGCTGGGGCGAGAGTTCGGCTAATTAGTGACGGAGATGTCTCTGCGGCTCTCTCTTGTGCCTTTTCAGGGACAAATATCCATGCTCTGATGGGTATTGGTGCTGCACCTGAAGGCGTTATCTCTGCTGCGGCGATGCGCTGTTTAGGCGGACATTTCCAAGGTCAGCTAATTTATGACCCAGCAACTGTACAGACGGGTTTGATTGGTGAAAGCAAAGAGGGAAACCTAGAGCGGCTCCAAGAAATGGGCATTAACGACCCCGATAAGGTCTACAATACTCATGAACTAGCCTCAGGTGACACCGTGCTATTTGCCGCTTGTGGGATTACGCCGGGTACCTTGATGGAAGGGGTACGACTCTTCCACGGGGGAGCGCGGACTCAAAGTCTGGTTATTTCCACCCAGTCCAAGACGGCTCGCTTTGTGGACACTGTCCATCTGTTTGATCAGCCGAAGAGCCTGCAACTACGATAGATACTGTCAATTTATCCATTTTCGCAGGATTTCTTCAAGTTGAATTCCAGTCATCGAGATGGAGATAAAAGCGTTCAAGCCAGAGTATAAGCAATGATAATGCTACTTACTCTGGCTTAACGTTGATTGTTTATTTCTCCCCCGTTAAAAATTTCATCTCGGAATCGGTGAACTTATACTGAATTGTTCATCGTATTCAGACAAATTTCTCAATTTTCTCTATCCTTATAAAACAAGACTGATAGTTGACCCAACCCAACGACAGAGATTTGGAGAACACAATGAATATTGCCGTCGTAGGTTTAAGCCACAAAACAGCGCCCGTTGAAGTCCGGGAAAAACTAAGCATTCCCGAAGCCCAAATAGAAGGTGCGGTGCAACAACTCTGTAGCTACCCCCATGTTGAAGAAGTGGCGATCCTTAGTACCTGCAATCGCCTAGAAATTTATATTGTGGCAGCAGAAACGGAAAAGGGTGTGCGTGAAGTCAGTCAGTTCCTTTCAGATAACTCTCTTGTCCCCTTGCATCAATTACGCCCCCATTTGTTTATTTTGTTACATCAGGATGCGGTTATGCACCTGATGCGCGTCGCAGCGGGATTGGATAGTTTAGTTTTAGGCGAAGGACAAATCTTATCGCAAGTCAAGCATACCCACAAAATCGGTCAGCAACACAAGGGAATTGGACGCCTGTTGAATCGACTGTTTAAACAAGCGATTACCGCCGGAAAGCGAGTCCGCACGGAAACCAGCATTGGTACCGGGGCGGTTTCGATTAGTTCGGCGGCGGTGGAACTTGCCCAGATGGAAGTGCAAAACTTGGCGGCTTACCGAGTGGCAATTATCGGTGCGGGGAAAATGTCGCGTTTGCTGGTGCAGCATCTACTTTCTAAAGGGGCTGAGTCAATCGCCATTATCAATCGCTCAACTCGTCGGGCGGAGGAGTTGGCAAAGCAGTTTGAGAATGCTCAGTTAACGGTACATCCCCTGTCTGAGATGATGGAGGTGATTCCGGAGTCGGATATGGTGTTTACCAGTACCAGTGCGACGGAACCAATCCTGGATCGGGCTAAACTGGAAGACCATCTTGATCCGAATCGCTCCTTAATGTTATTTGATATTTCCGTACCGCGTAATGTGGATGCTGATGTCAATGAACTTGAACAGGTGCAAGCCTTTAATGTGGACGACTTAAAAGCAGTGGTGGCGCAAAATACCGAAAGCCGTCGCCAGATGGCAATGGAGGCGGAAAACTTACTGGAACAAGAGGTAGAAGCGTTTGAGATTTGGTGGCGATCGCTAGAAACCGTGAGTACTATTAGTAGTCTCCGGGAGAAAGTCGAAGGGATTCGGGAACAGGAGTTAGAAAAAGCCTTATCTCGCTTAGGTTCAGAGTTTGCTGACAAACATCAAGAAATCATCGAAGCGCTGACACGGGGAATTGTGAATAAAATCCTCCATGATCCGATGGTGCAGTTAAGGGCGCAGCAGGATATTGAAGCCAGACGTCAAGCGATGCAGACGCTGCAAACGCTGTTTAATTTAGAGATTGAAGAACAGTTTGGTTAAGCGTTGGGAATGAAAAAAATGGGGAGGAGGATACGGAGTAAATATCCTACCTCTCTTTTTTTAGGATAGCTAGTGAAAGAAATCAAGTGCGGAGACGGTAGCCCATCCCTCTAACGGTTTCAATTAAGTCACCGCCTAATTTTTTGCGTAGGTAACCAATATAAACATCAACAATATTAGAACCTGGGTCATAATCATAACCCCAAACATGACTGAGTAACTGCTCTCGACTCATCACTTGTCCGGGATGACGTAACAGGGTTTCTGCGAGGGTAAATTCTCGTGCGGAGAGTTCAACAAATTGACCCTTAACCCGAACCCGACGAGTCCGTAAATCTAAACTAACGTGACCGATAGTTAGTACCATCTCCTCCTTAGACTTTGGCAAATAGTTATTACGCAACCGCACGCGCACCCGAGCGATGAGTTCTTCAAACTGAAAGGGTTTAGTCATATAATCATCAGCCCCTCCCTCCAATCCAGCGACCTTATCACGGATATCATCACGGGCGGTGAGAATAATAATGGGTATTTGTTCCCCCTGACCGCGCAACTCTTCTAGGACTTGTAAACCATCTTTACCCGGAAGTCCCAAATCCATGATCAGTAGGTCAAATTCGTGGGAGAGAGCCATATTCAGCGTCTCTTGAGCATCTGTGGCTACGCTAGTGGTAAATCCTTTAGCTCGCAGCCCTTTCTCAATAAACGCTGCAATACGAGGTTCATCTTCAGCGATAAGAATTCGATTCATGGGGTAGAATATCCTGTTTTGGATCTAGAGGAATGACAATCGTAAATTGAGCGCCAGATCCGAGTCGGCTGTTGAGTTTCACCTGACCCTGATGCGCCTGGGCGATCGCTTGGACGATAGACAGTCCTAAACCTGCTCCTTCAGAACGACGACGGCTATTCGGGAGTCGGGCAAACCGCTCAAAAATACGTTTTTGGTTGGCTGGATCAATCCCTTCTCCACTGTCGCGAACCCAAAAACAAGCATAGTGTTTATTAATAGCTGAACCTAGGGTGATGGTATCACCTTCGCAGGTATTTTGGGTCGCATTTTGAGCCAGGTTCGTGATCGCTTGAGTGAGGCGCTGGCGGTCAGCGAAAATTCGACCCGATGCGATCGCGTCCAGTTGCCAGTCTCGCTCGGCTAAGGCTTTGACTTTGGCAAAAAGTTCTTTGGTGAATGAGCCAATGTCTACCATTTCTAGATCTAAAAAATCACGCCCTTCTGCTTTAGCCAAGAGGAGCAAGTCATCAACAAATCGGTTCATGCGATCCAATTCATCTAAAACTAATTCTAAAGTTTCCTGTTGGGCTTTAGGGTCATCATCCCATAATTCCAGGTGTCCTCGAATAATCGTGATGGGTGTCCGCAGTTCGTGACCCGCATCATTAATAAAGTCTCGTTGGCTGGTAAACGCCTTCTGGAGACGATTCAGCATTTGATTTAGCGTGGTTGTCAGTTCCGCAATTTCACCACCGCCTTTTATGGGAATGCGTTGGGTCAGATCCGTTTCACTAATCGAACGCGCCGTTTCTGTTACCGAACGTAGGGGGGCTAGCATCCGTCCAGCAGCAACCCAAGCAATCACGGAAGTAACAACCATGACGATCAAGGTTACTTCAATGATTACCCAAACCACTTCATTGACTTCTTCCTCTTCACCCGCGATGACATTGGCGACGATAAAAAGTCCGCGAATTTCTCCGCCCATTTCCACGGGTTTGACATAATAAAGAATAGAACCTACTGATGTTTCTGTCTGACCTTTGGTTGGTTGGGTCAGATTACTCCAGCGTTTGAGTAGCTCTGAATCCGGTTGTAGTGGGTTGGGTAGTGCTGTCGGACTGGATTTGTAGAATTCACCGTCGATAATTGTGAGCAGAAATTCTCCGTCATTGGGAATATTACGGGATAGAAATACCTCAAATAAAGCCGCCACATCATCGCCAAACGGCTGACCCGTCAAGGGATTTTTTCCTTGTTGGAATAATCGCTGGAACTCCTGTATTTCTTGGATTAAATAGCTGTCGATTCGTTTGTGTACCTCCTCAACTAGAACTTGACGGATCAGCCCAACTGAGGTAAAGGTGAAGCAAACCGTTAGCAGGACATACCAAGCAAGGATGCGAGTTCGTCCTTCCCAAAACAGATTCCGCCAACCCCAACACTGTTTAGTTTGATCAGGGTTGGCTGAGTCTAGGTCGTCACCCAATTTGGTCACAGTTTGTTCCCCTGGTGGTTCGTAACTTATCTCAATAATTGATATTTATTTTAGCGAATATGTTCCTGAATTGACTTCTGCTTGGATGGGAAACTAAGGACTGGAGAAAGGTTGTCACAGCCGATTATACCCCTATGTATTACAGTATCTATGAGAAAGTCCTGTTATACCTGACTTGACTTTAGATGTATTACATTAACTCTGACAATGCTTGATGCAGGTAGGTGGGGAAAAGTTGGGTCACACCTCAGGTAAATTAGGTAAATAGGCTTAAAATGAAAAAATAGTTAGGATAGTTCCCACATAGATAAGGTCATGGCTAGAATCGTGTTCGGGATTAAAAATGATCAATAATCCAGGGGTGATGGATATGTTGTCATTGGCACGCAAGGTATAAAACACTTCCAGATGCCAAGTCGTGTCTTTATCTTTATAGTCTTGATTGTCGATTTGAAAAGTATTATTGATTACCTTCGGCGGCTGACCGATAACCATCCCGCCTAAATTTCCAGGTTTGCCTAAATCGGGAAATGCTAAGGTGAGGGCATAATTAAAAATATCGGCTTGGGGATCACCAGGTAAATTCAACGCCGTGGCTTGAGTCCAACCCATCCAACCCCCTAAGATTAACTTAGGACTGAGGCGAACGCTGATATCTAAAGCGTAGGAATTAGCCTTGATATGGTCACTTTGATCATCAAACGGATCGTTGGCGCGATCGCTCCCTGTTCCTGTATCGATGATATTGTAGGAATGGACGTAAGCGAAAGCGATGCCCAAGTTATCGTTAGGGTTTAAGGTTAGCTGCGCGATCGCCCCATATTCAGCACCAATTCCTGAGTCTAGTTCATTAGCATCGTCAGCCGCATAACCCAAGCTGAAAGTGGCAATCTCACCCAATTCATAAAGCAAACCGACTCCAGCATCACCCCCTAAATCATAAATGGGATTGCCATCGCCAAACTTGGAAATTGCTGCATTTGGTGCTAAATTGACCTTTCTCGTCGGCGTACCTAAGCCGCCACCTTTGGCAGAAATATAAACCTTGGCATTTTTACCGAGAGGAAAACGATATTCTACTTTGTCTAACTCCAGCTCATTTTCATCTTGCCCATCCAAATCTAACCGCGCCATTTCTGTACCCGTGACATCCTCAAACTCCGGGGCATTTTTGGCTTCTAAACTGACTCTGAGACGGTCTTCTCCGGTGAAACTCGTATCAATATCGAGGCTAATTTTATTGCCGACAGTAAAGATTGGATCGATATCCTCCTCACTGCCATCTGCCTGAGTTTTACCTGCCAGATAACTAATCGCAAACAGGACTTCCCCTTCCAGAGTTGTGGTTGGATCAAACGGTTTAATATCTATCCGTTCTAAGCGTTCAATAGAGTCTCGCCTCCGCGCCAATTCCGCTGCAAACCCCTTAATTAATCCTTGCAGTTCGGCTAACTCCCTGACCTTTTTTGGAATATGATTTAGGCAAACCTGTAATCGGGCGGCAAACTCGGATCGGGTTAGGGTTCGATTGGTGCGATCGCCGCGATCGGGATATTCAGCTAAACAACCATACCGTTGGTCTAAAGACTCTAGCACTTGGAACTGCCAATCTGTGGGTTGAATGTCCGAGAGTTGCCAAACTGGGGTAATTTGAGACAGGGGGTCAACAGATAACTCATCAGGATGAATCGCTTCAGCAGAACTCTCTGTTGCTTGTGCCATATTACCGCAGAATGAGGCTAGAGTAAACAAAGCTGAAACCATTGCTACAGCTTTGCTCAAATGATTTGACATATCTTTAGCTGGTCAGTATTTGCCTTGCACGAGAAACAGAATGGGAAATGTGTGGCGTTTCCTAGTCGCGATCGCTGACTAAATGGTGCGTTACGCTTTGCTAACGCACGATGGCGGCGTGACACGCCTAAATTGATGGTAATAATTGGGTTTGTAGTCAGGGCTTTAGCCTAGACTTTGTTGAATAACAGGCGTCAACCCAACCTACAAACCCAAGGCAATAATGCGCTATAGCCCAGCATGGCAAAAATAACTAACCCGTTAAAATCCCCTCATCTGTTTATCGTTTGATCAAAGGATCACATATTTCTAAAGAACGGACATCTCCATCACCTTTTTGGCATAATTATGTTCGGGAATCTTGGTAGGTTAGCTGTTGCTGAGACTGAAGGTATTTGCGAGCATAGCGATCTGTAATATAGCGGTTGATAACCTTATCCACCGCCAGCAGCGCCTGCTCAATTTGCTTCCGTTTTAACCCCAGCTTCTTGCCTAGCTTTTTGAAGCGGTAACTCAGCGGTCTGATAATCGTGCGTCGGCGTCGAGACCCTAACTTTTTGTTGTACTTGGTTTTGAAATATCCATCCTCAACCAGTCCCCATTTTTGGCGCAAGTTTTCTAGGCTAGAGTACATCCAAGCATCACTCCAGCGCAACATATAGAAGTACATGTCGGTTAATTCTATTGGCGGTCCCGGTACATAGGTGACTAAGGAGTCCGGTTCAAAATAAATTGAGCCACCCGCTTCTTTGACCGTCATACAGAAATCCAAATGTTCTTTAGTACAGAGCATTTTGGCATCAAGAGAACCAATTTTTTGGAAAATTTCTCGGCGAATTAACACAGAATGAAACTCAGCAAGTTCGGTTTCAATTCGTTTTAACTGGGGTCGCACCTCTGATACCTGCTGACCTTGTTTGTACATCTTTTCTCGGATATGTCGTTTACCATGAATATCGGTAACAACATGGCATTCCCCTGCGGCAAAGTGAATGGTTTCGTGTAAGGGTTCATCTTGGCACATCAGCGGACCAACCACTGTCGCACCTGTTTCTTCCGCACAAGTGACTAAGGCATTCAACCAACCGGGAGAAACAATCACGTCGTTATCCACAAAGACAAGATATTTGGTATCAACGTAACTCAAGCCAATGTTGCGAGCGTGATTTGGAGACAGGTAGTAATTAGTTCGCACGAGTTGGAACTGTTTGGCTTGGGCTTGGGTTTCCAGGTAGCGTTTGATTGGAGTCGGTGAATTGCCATCAACGTACACCAATTTAAAGGGAATATCTGTATGTTCGTAAATGCTTTCCAGAGATTCTTTGGTGTAGCTAAATCGTTCGCGAGGAACAACAACCAGTGTAACTTGTGGATCTGTCATTGCTGATGAATTCATGTTTAAATTGGCTTGGTTTTCCCTTGTGTTATTTGATAATTCAGATGCTGGTGATAAAGTCATAAATTCCTCGTCTTGACTTAAAATACTAGGTTTACCAATTCATCAAGTATTCCCAGAAACCCGGTTTCTTGACCGATGTCCTAGGTCTCTACAACAGATGACGTTAACTGTTCCACTTGTGACTGAGTGGATTTTGAATTTAATTGTTGCTGGTAAATTTCCACAAGTTCATCGTTGAGTTTATGCATATCATATTTTTCCTCGACCCGCCTACGACCCGCCTGACCCATCGATTGCCAGAGTTCTGGATGTTCAATTAGATAGCTAACTTTTTCCGCCAGGGTATCCGCGTCACGTTCGGGGACTAAGAAACCCGATGTCCCATTTTCGATTAATTCAGGAATACCACCGTGGAATGTACCAATTACAGGTAATCCCATCGCCATTGCTTCTTTTAAGGTATTCACTGGTGCGTCTTGATTTCCATCAGCAGCCGTCACAGAAGGGGCGATTAAAATGTGAGACTTATCGAGAATTTGAATCAGTTCTTTCTGCTGTTTCCATCCCAAAAGATTGACAATAGAACCGACGCCGAGTTCGGCTATCAGGTTCTGGAAATCTTCCTTGAGCGGACCATCGCCAATAATGTTATATTCGATGTTAGAGTGAACCTGGGCGAGTTTCGCGATCGCACGAATCCCGTACTCGATTCCTTTCTTTTCAACCAGGCGTCCCGTGGTAGCAATACGAATGTGACCATCAGCCGGGAAATAGCGGGGAGTAAAGGCAAATTTACTACAATCAATTCCTGACCCCAGAATCCGGATTTTTGTCGCCTCACAACCGAGTTGAATCGCACGCTGTCGAAAAAATTCGCAGTTGGTTAGAAAAAAGTCGCCTTCAGCAAAGAGTTGATCATAAACCTGATCACCCCACTTTTTCAGATACTTACTAATATCAGAACCGCGAAACGTTGTGATTAAGGTTCCCTGGAGTAAACCGAGATTACGAAACAGCAGTCCCATCAATCCGACTGATCCAAATTGACAGTGGATAATGTCGTAAGATTTACCCTCCAGAACAGGTATGGCTTTGTAGAGTAACTTGAATGACTTAGCGCGTTTCCCATACTTAGATACATCCAGTAATTTTCGGCAGGCTGAAGGATTTCTGCCAAAATTATCGATTAGTAATTCATTCGTTTTCAGTTCTCGTAATAACTGATTGTCCGGTGGCGTCGGGGAATAGTAGGTATGCTTGAGTAAGTTGTATTTTTCCACAATAGGATGTACTTTCTCGGTAGGGTTCGCCGGACCATCAAGGGCGTAGATATCCACCTGATGACCGCGATCAATTAATCCAGCAATTTGATTGAGGATAAATGTCTCGGATAAAACTGGGAAATTTCCCACTAGGAATGCTATTTTCATGGTAATCTTTAATCCAAAAATAGGGTAGACTAATTTTGAGTTTTTTGTCGGGGCGGGTTTCACTACTATCGTTTCTGACCTCATCCAGATGTAACTAAACCCGCCCTGATTGAGTAGAGACGTAGCATGCTACGTCTCTACAAAACGTAGCCGGACTAAACTGTGGTAATAAAAACAGAGGAACCAGCTTCTACAGATTGATTGGAAAACTGAGGCTGAGGTAAGTCGGAATTCAACAATTGCTGATAAATTTCTAAGAGTTCCTGATTCAGTTTATACATATCATATTTTTGTTCAACACGCGCCCGACCTGCCTGACCCATTGATTGCCAGAGTTCTGGATGTTCAATGAGATAGCTAACGTTTTGGGCAATGGCATCAGGATCACGTTCAGGGACTAAGAAACCCGAAATGCCATTTTCGATTAATTCGGGAATACCACCGTGTAAGGTGCCAATTACAGGTAATCCCATCGCCATTGCTTCTTTTAAAGTATTCACAGGTGCATCCTGATTCCCATCAGCCGCTGTCACAGAAGGGGCAATTAGAATGTGAGATTTATCCAGAATTTTCACCAGTTCTTCCTGCTGTTTCCATCCCAACAAGTTCACGATATGACCGACGCCAAGTTCAGCTACCAGGTTTTGGAAATCTTCCTTGAGCAGACCATCGCCAATAATGTTATATTCAAGGTTAGGGTGAACTTGGGCGAGTTTCGCGATCGCGCGAATCCCATACTCGATTCCTTTCTTTTCAATCAGGCGACCTATTGAGACAATTCTCACGCGACCATCAGCCGGAAAATAACGGGGAGTGAAGGCAAATTTATGACAATCAATTCCTGAACCAAGAACCCGAATTTTATTTTCGTCGCAACCTAACTGAATGGCACGCTGTCGAAAATAGTCGCAATTGGTGAGAAAAAAATCGCCTTTTTCAAAAAGCTGATCATAAACTCTATCGCCCCGCTTTTGCAGGTACTTACTAATATCATACCCCCGAAACGTGGTGAGAATTCTACCATTAATTATACCAATATCTCGAAACGCCAGAGCCATGAGTCCAAAAATACCAAACTGACAGTGAATGATATCGTAGGACTTTCGGTTCAAGAAGGGAATGGCTTTATAGAGTAATCGTTGGTCTTTAGCTTCTTTGCCAAATCTTGCCTTATCTATCAGTTGCAGTAAAACTAAGGGATTTTTATCGAGATTAACCAGCAATAATCCTAAGAGTTTCAGCCAACGCCACCCGTCATTTTGGGGACGTTCGGGTGGGTAGTAGGTGCGCTCTAAGAGCTTGTATTCCTTGACAATGGGATGTACCTTAGAGACATCCTCCGGGCGACCGTCGATGGCATAGATATCAACCTCATGTCCATCATCGAGTAAGCCTTTTATTTGATTGAGGATGAATGATACAGACAAGGTGGGGAATGTTCCTACTAATAATGCTATTTTCATGGTTGATTGTTGATTGTTCATGGTTGGGTTCCTTTGGAAATTATTCTCTCCCTCATCTCCCCCATCTCCCTCATCTTCCCTATCTCCCCGATATTTATCCCTTGCACTACAGGGGCTTGATTAGCACAGGGATAGTGGATAACGCTAATTTTTCCCTGGTGAAGAGGTAAATGATTCAATTCATTGGTACTGATGCCAAGTGTTTGACCGAGAAAGCGTTTGAGGATTGCCTCACTTGCCACAATTAGTCCTGTTAGTAATGGCTGGGAATCCATCATCCCTGATGCAGCGTTCGCGTCAATGGTTTGTTGCCAAACTTGGGGGAAATCATTTCGCGATACCTGTAGCTGTAAAGTTTCTGGATGGTATTGCAGAATTTGTGCCGCTGTGACTTGGGCATTGTCGCGGTCATGATTAATACTGAAATTAAGGGTTACATCTTCCAGTAATTGGGTTAGTTTTTGAATTTGCTGAGGATGAATGTCACCAGATGGTATCAGTAACAAGCGTAAACCTTGACGCCCCTCCTTTAGTTTGGGTAGAGTTTTACCTAGATGGGCGGTAAGATTCAAGGCTTCTAGTTGGGCTGACTGAGGCACACCTGCGGGAAAATGTAAGACACTCATACCACAGTTACACTGTTGCAGAGTATGAAAGCGATTAGGTGTTAAACCGATTGCTGTACTAATCAAGGCGCGGTTTGTACCGCCGTGACTCACAATTAAGATAGTTTGACCAGAATGATGAGGTAAAATGTCTTGCCAAAATTGTTGGGCTTGTGCATAAAGTTCAAGGACAGGGAATCGGGGATTGGGGATTTGGGATTGGTAAAATTCTCCCTTGTCTCCTCCGTACCTCTGCACCTCCGCATCTCCGCACCCCGACACCCCCATCTGAAACTGGTGAGGATGTTCTTTCCAGCAGCGATATGCTTGGGAAAATTGTTCGCGTACATACTGAAAAGGTAAGCCTTCCCAAGCAGGGATATTAATTTCTTTGAGCGTTTCAGCTACTCGTAAAGGTGGTAACTTATCGTTAACGGTGCTAATTGCGGCTATAATTTCATGGGCAGTTTGTTGGGTGCGTTTTAGGGGGCTGGTATAAATGGCGTCGATGGGCAGTTCTTTGAGAATTAGACCCGTTTCATAAGCCAACTTGCGCCCTTGTTCAGTTAAGATGGAATCATCACAACTGCCTTGATATCGTCCCTGTTCGTTATATGTACTTCGACCATGACGTATTAAAATAACTCCTGTGCCAGGTGATTGGTGATTGAGACTTGAGTTGCTCCCCTTGAAAAGCGGTGCATTCGTTACATTTTGATTGGCATTTTCGGGGGGAACAGAGTGATTTGAGGATGGGTAGACGAGGGCAGCCATACTATCAATTTGGTTGAATCTTTAACAGAAACAAAGCAGAGGGAAAATGGAAAGGCGAGCGGACTAGGGATAGAAAAAGAGGGGGTGTAGGGGCAGGTTTTACAGATAACTTATGGCGACATCTAACGCCCGATTTGAGCGGTGTTATGCCGGGATGAAAGTTGATCATAATCATGATTTTCAATGGCAACTTGTAGCCGATAAAGAGTGGCGTACCGCTGACCTAGACCCATGAGTTCGGCATGAGTCCCGCGTTCTAAGATTCTGCCTTTCTCGATATAGAAAATTTGGTCGGCTGAGGTGGCAGATCTCAAGTCGTGGGTAATCAGAAATGTAGTAGAATTATAAGTTAATCGTTCTAGTGCTTCGCTAACAGCGCGTTCATTTTCGTTATCTAAACCAACGGTTGGTTCGTCTAAAATCACAATTGATGCTTGACGTACTGCCGCCCGCGCGATCGCAATCCGTTGTCGTTGTCCACCTGAAAGTGTTGCCCCCCGTTCTCCCAGGATGGTGTCATAGCCTTGGGGCAGTGCCATGATAAAATCGTGAGCATTCGCCAGGTGCGCGGCGACGATAATCTCATCCTCCGTCGCACCCAGGGAACCATAAGCGATATTGTCCCGCACAGTCGTGGCAAATAAAACGCTATCTTGCAGGACAATACTGATTTGACGGCGCAAGGATTCTAGTTTGTATTCTCGCAAGTCATGTCCGTCAATGAGAATTTGCCCTTCTAAGGGGTCATAGAGGCGCAGGAGTAAACTAACTAACGTAGACTTGCCGCCCCCAGAAGGACCCACTAATGCCACCCGTTGACCCGCTTGCACCTGAAAGTTGAGACCGTCTAATATACCTTTATCCGGTTCATAGCCAAAGCTAACATTTTGGAAACGGACTGCACCTCGGAAAGGGGGGGCGTCCACAGCACCCCGCGTATCCCGAATGTCAGGAACCGTATCCAGGAGGTCAATTATCCGTTCTCCGCAAGCTGTGGCTTTGGCAATCTGTGCCGTATACCTAGCCAATTGGCGTGTGGGTTTAAAGGCGGTTTTCAGGTAGGTGATAAATACCAGTAAATCGCCCGGTGTAACCACCTTAGCCATGACCAATTGTACCCCGCGCCACAACACCAATGCCGTCGCGATCGCCACTAATATCTCTACGGTGCGTTGCAATCCCGCCGACAATCGCTGCGTCTGCGCCCCTTCTGCTAAACTCTTCTGGTTTTGGCTAGCAAACGAATCCTCTAACATTCCTTCCAAAGAGAGGGCTTGCACCACTTTAATCGCCCCCATCGATTCCGCCACCGTCGCCGCCATTGCCCCTTCCCGTTTGCGCTGCTGGCGGGCAATTCCGTGAATCCGTTTGCTAATTTTCAAGGTGGAGATCACAAACAGGGGAAAAATCGCGATCGCAATCAGGGTTAATTCCCGATTCAGCCAAAACATCACGCTCACTATACCAACAAAGGTGAGGGAGTTAACAATTAGTGGTAAAGCTGCCGTTACTGCCACCTCACGCAGTTTATCGGTATCATTAGTAATGCGAGTAATCAGGTCACCACTTTTTGCCTGGTTGTGGAAGGAAAGGGACAGACGCTGCAAGTGAGCATAGAGTCGGGCGCGGATATTGGTAACAATACGAGTCGCCGCTAGAGACATCCCCACCAAACCAATATAAGCCGCCACAGAACGCAACCCCGTCGCCACCACAATCGCCACGGTTAAGATAGTCAGCAGTACAATGGGTTCAGCATTATCGAGTAAGGGGATAGTCAGGTCAGGCGTAGCCACATCCGGCACAATCAAGCGGTCAAAAATTAATTTTAGGGGCCACGGTTCTAAGAGTCGGATCACAATTTCACCCACCAGTCCCAAGCATGCGATCATAAGTAAAACGCTCTGCTTACGGATTTGGGGCCAAAATCGCTGCACAATCCGCTTCATTGCGGGTAAGGCTTGCTGTATGTTTTCTGGGCGTTTTTGTTTCATTATCAAGTTCAGTTGAGTGTGGAAGGATAGAAGGGTAGAAGAGTAGGAAGTTAAGAATATTTCAGTGACCAATCAACAATCAACAATCAACAAGCACCCATTAAACCAACCTAACCCTAGCCATAGCCGGAATCTATTGCTGTTTTAAAACCTGCTGATACACCCAGTTCCAGTTCTGTTGTTCTCCAGAAGGAGTAAGTTGGGTTTTAACTTTACTCTGAGCGGCAATTCCTAACTGTTGGCGTAAACTTGGCTGATGAATCAACTCTCGGAATGCCAGGGTTAATTCCTGGCTAGAGGCAGGATTTACTAGCAAAGCATCAATCCTATTTTCCAAAATCTCACCAATCGCATCAACCGTGGTTCCCACAATGGCTCTACCTGCCAGCATCGCTTCGAGTAAAGCATTGGGACAGCCATCATGTAGGGAGGGAATGGCAAAAATATCCATATAAGGCAGGTAAGCTAAGGCGTCTTGGCGGCTAATCTTTCCAGTAATTAACACTTGATTAGCAATACCACTACGGCGAAGTTCTTGTTCCCAGTACCCCCGCTCTTTTTGCACAAAATCTCCCACCAGCAGCAGCGTCAATTCGGTTTCTGGAGCCAGTTCAGCACAAGCATCTAGTAAATATTCCAATCCTTTTTTATCGCGGAAATTACCCACTGAACCAATCACCGTTCCCCGGAACTGCTCAACTAACGCTGGGGTGGTAAATTGGTCAAAATTAATGGGCGCGATCGCGTTTAAAAAGGCTGATGATTTCTCCTGGATACTGGGAACCAATACCCTAGCTCGATTCATTAAATCCTGGCTAACAAATGTTACCCATGAAGAATTATCCAGCGTCCAGGTAATTTGTCCATGCTGCTGGGGACTAAAGCTATGCTTATGCAGGTCAGCCCCGCGAACACTATTGATAACAGGCAGATTGTTTTCTCGCGCCAGAAGTGTGGTTAAAAACCCAGTTTCGTTAATAAAAAAGCCGTGAAATATATCAAACCTATGGAGTTGATGTAACTGTTTTAATTGACTATAAATATCACACAAATAATCTTGTTCTTTTGCACTCGTCGAACGAATGGCTGGCTTGAGGCGATGCACCATAATCCCATTCTGTTCAGTCGTTTGACAACTAGAGCGTCTGTATTCGCCAGCCAACGCTTTTTCTCGTTCAGTCCGGAAAACCGCTCGGAAAACCGCAACATGGACTTTATAGCCTAAATCTTTTAACATTTGAGCGATACGCTGAGCCGACTCGCCCACACCCCCAACATCAGGGGGATATTCTAGGGTCGTTATACAAACGTTGTGTCTCATGATTACGGTAGCTGATTGGGCAGAAGGATTTAACGGATGAGAAGGCGCAGAACTACAATTCTCCTGGTTTCCGCCCCTGCTGAATCAGCTAGGGGTTAACTTGAGTAACAGCTTTGATGCCGTTATCCATAGCTTTACAAATCTACATGAACTTTTAATGAAACTTTTATGAGAAGAGTCTCATGGGAACACCTGTGTAAGCCGTTTAGGGGCGACCCGCCTACCTAAATTAACACTTCAAATCCACTAAAATTACTCGGGTCGCCCGCCTGAAGTTGTCTTCACAAATAGGTCACGCCGCCACCTCTTGGTTCTGGAAAAGCCGCCGCAAACAAGCACTTGTCTTATCCACACCATTGAAATCAAACGTAGCGGCTGTTGGTTGTTCGTTGAGATAAGTGATTATTTTGTGGGCAAAGGTTTCGGCTTGTAAGTCTTCGGAACAAATTGCTTTGACAATGCCTAGCTGTTCTAACTTTTTGGCACGAATCGTCTGTTCTTGATCATTATTGCCCGTAAACGGCAAAATCATTGCCCGAACCCCCGTCATCAAAATATTCATCGTCGTGTTGTATCCCGACATACTAATCGACAAATCAGCCTGTTGCATATAATTCAACAGGTGAGGGGTATAACGTTCAATCGTGATATTGGTTTGACTTGCTGCCAGATTTTGCAGGTTGGCAAACACAGCGTCGGGAACGAATGGTCCGGTAAATATCTGGATATGATGAGGTAACCTTGCTTGTAAAAGTGGTGCTGTTTTAACCACAGATTCGAGTAACTCATGCCCAAATCTGCCGCCGCCAACACTCACCAAAATCATCGGTTTTCTCAGAGTAGGCATAGCCTGAATCTCTGGGGGGCGCTGCACGACATAGCCAGTGTAATGTACCTGGCAATTAAGATCATCCACCCGCGAAAAACTCTCTGCCAACGGTACGAATTGGGGATCACCATGAATCAGCAACATATCAAAATACTGATTCATTAACCGACAAACTTTCTCTTCATGACGTACCTGATTTTGCTTGGTGACTACGATATCGCGCAAACTGCTAACAATTTTGGTTCCTTTGGCTTTAGCCTCTTCAAGAAGCGGAATTAATTCAGCCGAAAATCGCCGTCTGCCAAAGGGAAATAGCTCAACCATGAGAATATCGGGTTGGAACTGCCCGAATATCTCCAGCAATTGATTTTTGCGAATCTCTAAAACTTCATCTACGCTGTTGAACCCGGCGGGAATTTGCAGGTTTTGAAATTCCGAGTCGGTTTTAATCGCTGGCAGATTGACTATTTCAATCTCTGGAGGGATTTTAAATCCCTGGATCACTTCCCCACCATTAATAAAACATACGTGAAAATCGGGGATCAGACCTCGGACAATTTCCATGCTGCGGATTAGATGTCCAATTCCCAGAATGTGTTGGCAATAAAACATGAGCTTTTTCATCGGATCAATATCTCCAGGTTGTTGTTGGTCATTTTGTCAATGATAATCAAGCTTTTTGTGTGGAAATAACTTGGGGAAAAAGAATGGGCTTTTTGGATACAAGTCGGGTTGTCGGACTATGTAATAAGGTGTGGATATCTTGGGCAATCTGATGCAGTGCATCCAAGTCCAAACGAGAGACAGGGGGAAAATGATGACTTCTGCTATTAAGTTGTTCTAAAACGGCATCCATCAAAGCCGCAGGTGTCAGCAAATCGGGATGAATAGTTTTGAATAAACCAAGATCAGCCATGCGTTCGGCGCGAATCCATTGCTCTTGAACCGGTTTAATCCGGGGAACCACAACTGCCCGTTTATTCAAGGAGATAATTTCGCAAATGGTGTTATAGCCACCCATAGAAACAACGGCGTCAGCCGCATCCATGTAACTGGCAATGTCGTCAGTAAATTCGCAAATCTGAACCTGTGGATACGGCTGGATTTTCTCCTGCAATGCCTGTCTCTGAAAAAGTGGCATTTCCGGTCCGGAAATAATCAAGCTTTTGATGCTATGCTGAGGGGATAACTGTGCTAATCCTTGCAGATAGGTATCGACTAAATCATAGCCATCACCACCACCCCCCGGTGTGACTAAAACAAATTTCTCATCTGGCTGAATTTGCAATTCCTGACGTAGGACGTGACGCGGTTTTTGTCCATAGTCTCGGCGGATATAGCCGCAGAACCGTACTTTTTGGGCAATGCAGGGTGAGAATTGATATTCCCTGGAAAGGTCAAATACCTCTGGCATACCCACAACTAGCACTTGGTCGTAGTACCATTGCAGCGCGTCATAGTAGCCATACTTTTGCCATTCTTTGATGGTAGGTTCAGGACTGTCCAAAATATCTCGCAACAGCAACACCAGCTTGGTTTCCGGAAGGCGGAGTTTCAGGTAGTCCAGCGTCGCTTTCAACTCTTCTTGTAAGCCGTAGGGCTTTTTATCCACCAACAGCAAATCAGGCTTGAAATTGACGGCTGCGACTTTAATCAAGTCAGAGCGCAGTTTCACCGTTTCATCAGCGGCTGTGTTTAGATATTTAGCCGCCACTTCACCGGATTCATTGCGTCCAAAGCAAGGTAGTTTAATATAATCGAGTCCCCGAGGCATCCGGAAGCTATGCAGCACGGGCGAACCTGATACCACTAAAATTGAGAGTCCAGGTATAGCATCAAGCAGGTGATTGCAGATGGCTAGCATCCGGCGGATGTTACCGAGACCGAACGAATCGTGAGAGTAGACCATCAGTCTCATGATTAAATATCTCCCAGTACGTTTATGCCGACAGTCAACTCATCGTCTATGTCTACTGCTTTGAGTTTCTCAGTCCTGGATGAACGGCTGGTGAAATGTTTATGAACAAATGTAAAAAAATGATGAGAAACTTTTCATGAACAGGTTTCAGGGTGAGGGGGCGCTATGCCAATTACGCCAAGTTACGGTAACTACAAAACATTAGAGATTTTTCTCCAGCCGTAGTAGCGTGATCCACCTGATTGGGTGGATTAGAACAGTAGGGGCGGGTTTTATTACTATCTTTTCGGTTGCACCTCAATGTGACTAAACCCGCCCTGTTTCTAAAGTTGTTCATTTATGTAGCGGGTCGCCCCTACACGCCTCCTACAACAGCTAAACTTCTGGTATCAAATCAACGCTGTAGAGGGTTTTACCTTCCAGATTATGCAGCGCCACCGTCATCACCTCACTCTTCCCCTCAATGTTTACTGTGCCAAAAAACTGTAATCCCTCACTGGGCGGACGATTGGGTTCTAAGTCGAATGAGACACTTTGAAACTTAACTTGGGGTCCAAATGTATTATCCAGTAGCTTCCGTTCAAAGGTTCCCGCGTTTAGAGGTCCAGCAACAAATTCCCAGAAGGGATTAAACTCCGTAAATTGAGCCTGATTCGGATCATAATAATGTGCGGCGGCGTAATGGACATCGGCGGTTAACCACACCACATTTTTAATCTCATCTTGCTGGATAAACCGGAGTAAATCTGCCAGTTCAAATTCCCGTCCTAAGGGAGGACTATCCCCATTCGCCGCGTTCTCAAACGTGGTTTCCCCATCTGGAACCATCAGTCCAATGGGCATATCACTGGCAATTACTTTCCAGGTGGCTGAGGACTTGCGTAACTGTTGTTTTAACCAACTAATCTGTTCTGTCCCTAAAAACGCTGTTTCTTCACTGGGTTCAGTCTGGCGATTGGCGGTATTCGGTCCTCGGTAACTTCGCATATCGAGGATAAAAATATCCAGGGATGGACTATACTGAAACGAGCGATAAATCCGTTCGGGATGGGTATTTTTAACATCAATCGGAGTATAATCCAAAAACGCTCGTTTTGCCCTGGCTGCTAACAGGGAAGCACTTTTAACTGTATAACGGTCATCCTCTAACAGTTGTTCCCCCGGATACCAATTATTCGTGGTTTCATGGTCATCCCACTGCACAAACTGGGGAACTTGGGCATTGAAGCGGCGAATATTTTCATCCAGGAGATTATAAACATAATTGGCGCGAAATTCTTGTAGGGTTTCGGCGACTTTAGACTTTTCTGGGGTGGTGATATTCTTCCAGATGCTACCATCATCTAGTTGCACCTGAGCAACAACGGGGTTATCAGCATAAACGTAATCCCCCGAATGGATGAAAAAGTCAGGATTTAACCGTCGCATAGTTTCATAGATTTTCATTCCGCCCCAGTCGGGATTAATTCCCCAGCCTTGACCCGCCGTGTCACCTGACCAAATAAAAAAGATATCCCGTTTGTCAGTCGGGGCGGTGCGGAATGTACCAGTGACGGGGGCGCTGTAGCGATTTAAGTCGGCTAAATCCTGAAAGGTGACGCGATAGAAAAGTTGTTGACCCGGTGGTAGATTGGTCAGATAGAGTCGGGCAGTGTAATCACTACTTTCTAGTGCCGCCGGTCCGATCGCCCGTTGTGGGTTACGAAAGGATTCGCTGGTATCATAGTCTACAATCATCCGGCTGACGCGATCGCTCTTGCTCCAAATCACCGCCTGATCACGACTCACGTCACCACTAGCCACCCCGTAAGGAATTTGCGGACGCATTTTATCTGAAGTGACAATTCCCGGTGCTGTACTCTGGGCTAATCCTGATTTCGATAACAGGTTAGCGGTGATCAATCCGCTACTGGTTAAGGCTGAGGTAACCAGAAAGCGGCGACGGTTGATTCGCTGATTTTTCCGTGCCATAGATAAAAATGATGCCCCAAATGTGAACAGTAGAGCAAATAATTCAATTACACCTCAGCGTTGATGACTAGACAAAACAGACAAAAGTCTTTGGTCATCAGAGGTTCAGCTTGTTTGCGCTGTTGGTAAATTTATGATTGAATGTCCTCATTTTAAGCGCTTTTTTGTTAGAGAGTGAGTATCGCCTCTATAATTAACATGGTAGGCATCTGGCTCCCCGGAGTCAGGTGAGCCGACTCTAACGTGCAGTGTTTCCAGAAACGTGTCGGGTCAGCCAGAGTTAAAAGACCTCAAACTGATCGAACGACAGTTATCGGTCAAGGTTATTTTTGAAAAGAAACAAGAATAGCTGATTCGTCGGTAAACTTCCTGTCGGTGAATTAGCGACTATCTTGGAAAAAATAAACAATGAACTCAGGTTCGATTGCCAGATAAAGAATAAGACAAGTTAGTGGGGTGCTGTTTTCAATGCGATAGTTAATTAGACTTGTCTAAAAATTAGTCAAACACCCTTTGAATCGTGGGTTGACGTGTGATTTCTGGACGTGTCTAGTGATGAAGAAAAATTCAACAGGGGCGCTGACAAAAACGATGGTGTCGGGTTCTCAAGACGCTTGGGACAATAAACCTCTAGGCGGGCGCTATCACGTTATCGAAAAGCTAGGGGTCGGAGGGTTTGGTCAAACCTTCTTGGCGCGGGATATGCATTTGCCCGGTCATCCCCAATGCGTCGTTAAAAAATTAAAACCTCAAGTGAGCGATGATGATGAGGAGGGGCTGCAAACGGCGAGACGCCTCTTCCAAACGGAAGCTCAAGTCCTCTATCGACTGGGTAATCATGAGCAGATTCCCCGGCTTTTGGCTCATTTTGAGGAAAATCACGAATTTTATCTGGCTCAGGAATATATTCAAGGACAACCCTTAAGTAAAGAGATAGACTCTCATCTAACGTGGTCACAGGAAAAAGTGCTATCCCTCCTGCAAGATATATTGCAGGTACTAACATTTGTCCATCAACAAAATGTGATCCACCGGGATATCAAGCCAGCCAATTTGATTCGCCGCGCCGCTGATGGCAGAATTGTGCTGATTGATTTTGGGGCGGTGAAACAGGTTAGATGTGAGTCGCTAAATCCGGAAACGGGGTTGACCAATGTGACGATTTCTATCGGCACTAAGGGATATATGCCCAATGAACAATTGGCAGGAAAACCTCGCTATAGTAGTGATGTTTATGCGGTGGGGATTATTGGAATTCAATTATTAACGGGGATTCATCCCAAACATATTAAAGAAGACTCCGATACGGGTGAACTCAACTGGCGCAAATATGCCAAGCAGATTAGTCCAGAATTTGGGGAAATTTTGGATAAGATGGTGCGCTATGATTTTCGCGATCGCTATGCAACCGCAGAAGAAACCCTGTTAGCATTCCAGAGTTTACCCGCGCCATTATTGGAGTCGGCGTCACCCCCCCAACCGTTAGTCCCTGAGTGTGAATTGCCGCCCCTGGTTGATCCCCAAGCGCCGACGGATCAGGAGAGTCAAAATTTAGCCGGTGATTCCGCCGAGACTCAGGCGTGGGAGGCGACACCAACGGAATCAACGCTGATTGAAGTCGAGGAGTCGAATAGCGAATCATCTTCGAGTCAAACCCAAGACACCGGACGCACCCAAACCTCTCAGCCTCATCTGGGACGAACTGATGCTACCGTATCCCTGAGCCAACCCCAGGACTTGGAACCCACCGCAACGGTGTCAACAACCAGTAGAAGCCACGGATTTCGACAATGGTTGATGCAGCCTTGGACAATTGCCACGATCGCGATCACGGTTAGTTCTATGGTTACCGTCACCCTGATTCTACTCCCCTCTCAATTGAATCATCAGTCTCAAATTGAGGATGTCCCCGCTGAAAGCCCCAGCCCAACTCCCACCCCCACTCCCACTCCCTCCCCAACCCCCGAACCCACGGCTGAATCCTTGCTCGCCGAAGCCGAAGACTTACGACAAGCCGGAGAATACGAGAAAGCAATAGAAGTTTATGATCAGGCGATCAAACTGCAATCCGACTTAGCCCCTGCCTATTGGGGACGGTGCTACAGCCTTAATCAATTAGGACAACCCGAACAAGCCCTAGTCGCCTGTAATGACGCCCTCGCTTACCAATCCGATTATGCCGAAGCCTTAGTCAGCAAAGCCGATGCCCTACAGCAACAAAACCAGATCATCGACGCACTGCGACTTTATGAACGGGTAACTGAATACTATCCCGATTTTGCCAGAGGATGGATTCGCTATGGCATAGCCCTGCAAGGGGTGGGACGTTCCGCTGAGGCGGTTCAAGCGTTAGACAAAGCGATTGAACTGGATCGGAACTCCGCCGATGCTTGGGCAACTCGCGGTGAGGCGCTGATGGCATTAGGGCGCACCACGGAAGCGATTCCTTCTCTGGATAAAGCCCTGCAACTGGAACCGGATTATGAAAAAGCTGCCAACCTGCGTGAAAAGGCGAGGGAAAGACTAGGGCGTTAGGGCGATACGTAAGGGATAGGGGAACCATGTAGAGACGTGCCATGGCACGTCTGGTAGAAGAAACTCAGGTAGATATAAAAAAGACATCAGATGTAGGGGCGGGTTTAGGGATAAGATGAATAGACCCACCTCAAACTGCACCACAAAACCCGCCCTGATCCCAACTTAAAATCAATGGCACGTTCCTTAAGCTCAGAACTAAAGTTCTGGCTAAAAGCTTAAACCCGTTAAAACGGGTTCAAAGTTTTATCTTACTTTAGTTTTACTGATCAGACTTTAGTTTTACTGATCAGCTTGACAGCGCCGCAAATAGAGTTGAGCAACAGTATCTCTAGGATTCATTTCCAAAACAAGTTCAAAGTGTTGAGCGGCTTGTTGCATTTGTCGCTGATAGTACAACAACACCCCCTGCTCAAACATTGTTTTCGTCGCTAACTTACTTTGTTTGATATCAGGCTCATCGCCATCAAAGACTTCAAAAACTGCCACGGCTTTTGATTTTCCCTTTACTTTTACCTGCTCAATGAAACGAAGATTATACTCGGTGGGATTTTGTAAACGTGCCAAGGTGTAATGGGTCATGAACAGCGATACTCCATAGTCTTTGGTTAGATTTTCCAGCCGGGAGGCTAAATTTACATGATCACTAATGACAGTAGTATCCATGCGGTATCGTCCGCCAACGGTTCCCAGCATTAAAGAACCTGTGTTGATGCCAATGCCAATTTTCAGGGGGAGATATCCCGAATTCACCCGATTTTCATTATACTTATCTAACCGTTGCAACATAGAAATTCCGGCGCAGAGGGCATCATCGGCACTGCCACTAAATAATGCCATAATTCCATCTCCCATATATTTATCAATAAATCCCTGATGTTCAATAATCGCCGGTTCCATCTGGTAAAGATAAGCGTTGATAAACTTGAAATTATCTTCAGGCGTCATGGTTTCAGACAGGGTGGTAAAGTTCCGAATATCGGAAAATAAAACTGACATCTCCTGCTCCACTTCATCGCCTAATTGGATATCAATAATACTGTCTTTCTCTAAAAGCTGGAGAAATTGACGGGGGACAAAGCGAGATAAGGCTTCGTTGAGTTGAATCAGTTCCGCTTCGGCTTTTTGGCGCAAGTGCAGTTCCTGATAAACATCGCTAATATCTCGACCTTCGATAATTAGATATTCAACAATACCACGCTCATCAAGAATGGGTTTTATTGAGAAATCAATCGTTGCGGTGCGATTGTCAGCCCCCAAAATATCGATTTCATAGCGGATAAATTCACCACCAACCGCTTTTTCACATGCTAATTTGACCTGAGCTTGGGTTTCGGGGGAAACTGTCCACCAGTAACAGTCCCACAAGGGCTTACCCACTACGTCTTCTAACTGCAATCCGCCAAAATCTAAGGCGGTTTGGTTAGTTTCTAATAGAATGCCCTCAACCGAGAGCATTCCGGTAAACTGAAATGTCTGATTAAAAATTGCCCGAAACTTACGTTCACTCGCACTGAGTAACTGCACCGATTCCGCTAACTCCTGATTCAAACGCTGACATTGAATATTTTGTTCTGCCAGCTTTTTTGCCTGGAGATAACTGTTGACTGCTTCTACAACTGTTAATCTTAGGTCTTCAGTTTCCCAAGGCTTAGCAATATAACGATATAATTTTGCATACTTAATTGCCCGTCCCACGGCTTCTATATCAGCTTGTCCAGTCAGCATAATTTTGAGGGTTTTGGGAGAAAGGACATGAACGTGCTTTAACAACTCATCTCCCTTCATATCTGGCATAATATGGTCGGAAATAATTAAAGGGACTTCATAACCATCCTCTAACAATTCGTCAAGTAACTCTAATGCTTCTTCTCCCCCTTCAGCAATTTCAATGAGATATTCATTACTTATTGCCTCTTGAAGTTCTGTCCTGAGACTTTTGAGTATATTTGCTTCATCATCAACACAGATAATGACTGGTTTTTTTTTATCATTAATCATTGTTTTTATCATTAGTCATTGTTTATTGGGTTCAAATTGGGCTAATCATGATTTTAAAATTATATTAATTCGGCTTCAGCCAAAGGTTTAAATGAGCAGCAATAGAGTTAGCTGGGCAAAGTAGATAAAAATATAACTCAGCCAAGTGATAGTTATCGATCATACTGTTCCTCTCCTATCATAACCGGATCTAGGATGATTTTTTTGTCATCAACATATAAAATAATGGGTTTGCTCATTTGTCCCTTTTTCTCCATCCTGAATGTAGATAGTGCATTACCCTAAATTCGCTTAAAAATAGCTTTCACCAATTGACTTATAATACTCCTGGCTACCCCCATTTCTATAGAGGATTCCGTATTCATACTAAGATTCAATGGGGATAAAAATACTGAATGTCGTTCGACCAGGTTGACTTTCTACAGTCATGCAACCCAAATGTTTGTCAATAATTTTTTTGACAATATCAAGTCCTAATCCACTCCCTTCTCCAGCAGGTTTAGTCGTGAAAAATGGCTCAAATATTTTTCCTTTAATTTCTTCAGGTATGCCACAACCACTATCGGTAATGCTAATTTTAGCCTGCTGGTTTTGTTGCGTAACATCAATCGTTAAGGAACCCCGGTTATCCATCGCTTGTAAGGCATTATGGATTAGATTTATCCACACCTGATTTAGTTCATCGGGATAACAGGATACAGGTGGAATTTCGGTGTAGTTTCGGATCACTTTAACTCCTTGTTTGAGTTGATTTTGATAGAGGGTTAAAACTGTTTCAATTCCCTCAGTAAGATTGGCTGTTATCTTTTCTCCAGACTGGTCATAACGAGAATAGGTTTTCAGCGCAAATACCACTTTCGCGGCTCGTTCTGTGGAGGTATTAATTGTAGCGGTGCCTCGTTTGAGTTCGGAAAGTTTATAAGCGATTTCTAAGATTTGCAAGCTGTCAGGTCTTTTTAGCAGAGGGATAAAGGGTTCAATCTCGTCAGAAATCCCCATAATCACTAGCCTCTCGGCAATACTATCAGCATCAGCAATGTCCAAGTTTTCCAATTCCCGTCTTAAGGCTCTCTTAAATTTCCGCTCTTCTTTCGTCGAGAAAATTGATTGGTGTTGCAGTGAGCGTTGCAGTAAAGCCAGGAAAATAGCGGAGTCTTCTGTAGAGAGGGATTGAAACAGTGTGGGTAAGTGATTTAAGGTTTGGTCTAGGAATTTGGCAATAGTTCCGGCAGAGGAACGAATAGCTCCTAGAGGCGTATTAATTTCATGGGCAACGCCTGCAATGAGTTGACCCAAAGCTGCCATTTTTTCTTTTTGGATGAGTTCATCTTGGGTTGTTTTGAGTTCTTCGAGGGCTTGGGCGAGTTCCTGGGTTCGTTCAGCAACCTGAGTTTCTAATGTGCGATTGTAGTCCGCTAAAAGCTTCTCGGCTTCTTTGCGTTTGGTAATGTCTTGAAAAGCAGCAATCGCATAAATGATTTTACCCTGTTCATCGAAGATAGGTGTTGTGGAAACTTCTAAGGGAAGGATTTTATCGGGTTGATGTATTTCTAAATCATCAAGATAAACCGTTTTTCCTTGTAACGCATTAACAATAGGTAAAGATTCTATCGGGTAAAGTTGATTGGTGTTGGCTTGATAAATTTTATACGCTTGACTGAGGTTCTCTTTTTTGGCTTCTAAATGAGAAGTAATCCCTAATAATTTTTGTCCAGTCTGGTTCAAATAGCAGATCTGACCATTAGTTTCATGAACAGTAACACCTACAGGTATAGCTTCTAGGAATTGTCTTAACCGATTTTCGTTTTCTTCTAAGGTTTGAAAATAGATTTGTAATTGAGAAGCCATTTTATTAAAAGAACGTGCCAATTGTCCGAGTTCATCTTCTCGGTTAACGGTGACAGTTTTGTCAAATTCTCCTTGAGCAATTTTTTGGGAAATTTGGTTAAGTTCGATGATCGGTTTTGTTACCCAAAGTGTGGAGATAAATCCAATCACTGTTGCCACTATTAAGGCTAATATACAAAGGAAAATCGTTTGACGTTTGCTCGCATTGATTTCTTTTAAGAAATCAGACTCAGCGACGACCACTACGACAAACCAGTTCAATCCAAATTGATCTCTATAAGGACTGACTTGTAGGAAATAGTTTTGATTGTTAATGGCTATCGTTTTAACAATTAAACCATTGATGGTGTTATTGCCATTTAATAAATTATTGGAAATATATAAAGCCGTTTTTCGAGTTATTGCATCTTGACTATGAATAGCCAACACTCTTTCTAATTGGTCTTGGTCAGCTTTTGCCAACTCTTCTAAAGTAGAGGTGGCAACCAAATACCCTGATTCATCAACAATAAAACTTTGACCAGTCTGTCCAATTTTTAATTGTTGTAAAAAGTCGCTAATAGCCGTCAAATAAAAACTACTATTAATAACGCCTTGAAGATTACCCTGAGCATCATAAACGGGTTGTACGGCTGCTAAGGTTAAACCTTTTGTATCTAATTGAGGGAAAATATCACTCCAAACTTCTGTTTTTGCTTCTACTGGTTTTGTATACCAAGGTCTAATCGTTGGATTATAATCTTTACTAATATTGATAGGCTTGATATATTTCCCTGTTTTATTCACCTCATAAGTGTGTAAATTATAATTAGTGGCAGTATTTGATTTCATAACTACTAATTGTTCATTAGCCCGTAATTCCACTCCAATAAAGTCCTTGGCTTGACTACCAAATACTATGCTGGTAACATCATCAAAAATTTGCAATTGCTGCAAAAAATATCGCTCTATTTTCTGAGTGTTTTCTAAATCAAAAGCTTGTAAGTTTAATAAGGTTTTATTGGCTTGATTTATTTTATGAGGCAAGGTCAAGTGATTTGAGATATTGTCTTTAATATGATCATTGCTTTTTTCTATTAATTGATTAGCTAAATTATTAACTGATTTTTGTCCATTTTTTAAAGACAAATAACCAACCAATCCTACTGCACCAAGAATTTGGAGTACAAAGGGTACAATAAGAACTATCCGTAAGGGGAGTTTATTAATAATAGAACCATCGCTCATAGCTCATTTTTCGCTGGTTAATTGTATCCTGACAGTCTTGTTACTAAAGTTGGGCTAAACCTGATTTGAGGATTTCTATTAATTCAGGTTCAGACCAAGGTTTAAACAAGCAACAATGGAGGTTTGCTTCTTCTTTTGCTCGTTGAATGGCTGCTTCATCAGCTTGACCCGTGAGCATAATTTTAATGACCTTAGGAAATTGCTGATGCACTTTGATCAGAAACTCATCTCCCTTCATCCCAGGCATTAACCAATCCGAGACAATAAGAATAATTGGCATTTCATCCTCAATGAGTTCATCAATTACTTCTAAAGCCTCATCAGCATCTTCCGCCACTTCATAAGCGTAGGCATTGCCAAATGCCTCCATGAGTTGCGTTCTCAAACTCTGTAAAATGTCTTTTTCGTCGTCAACACATAAAATAATGGGTTTAGCCATTTGTCATTCGTCCTTAGTTATTGGTCATTAGTTCTTAGTATCAGTCGTAGGTTACTGCTAAGACTGAATTGGCAGAAAAACATTGAATGTTGTCCGACCAAGCTGGCTTTCTACAGTCAGATGACCAGAATGTTTGTCAATGATTTTTTTGACAATATCCAATCCCAAACCGCTGCCTTCTCCAGCCGGTTTAGTAGTAAAAAATGGTTCAAATATTTTCGATTTGATTTCTTCGGGTATCCCAGAGCCACTATCGGTAATACTAATTTTAGCCTCCTGGTTCACTTGAGTGACCTCAATCGTTAACGTGCCTCGGTTATCCATCGCTTGTAAGGCATTATGGATAAGATTTGTCCACACCTGATTTAGTTCATCGGCATAACAGGATACGGGGGGAATGTCGGTATAGTTTCGGATTACTTTAACTCCTTGTTTGAGTTGATTGTGATAGAGGGTTAAAACCGTTTCAATCCCATCAGTCAGATTCACTATTATCTTTTCTTCCGCTTGATCATAGCGGGAATAGGTTTTCAAAGCAAACACTACTTTCGAGGCTCGATCTGTGGAAGTATTAATCGTAGCTGTACCTCGTTTAAGTTCAGACAGTTTATAGGCAATTTCTAAGATTTGAAAACTATCCGATCTTTGTAACAAGGGCATCAAGCTGGCAATTTCATCCGTAATTCCCATGATCACCAGCCTCTCGGCAATGATATCAGCATCATGAATGTCTGAGTTTTCCAGTTCGCGTCTTAAGGCTCTTTTAAATTTACGCTCTTCTTTCGTGGAGAATGTTGATTGGTGTTGCAGTGAGCGTTGCAGTAAGGCTAAGAAACTGGCTGAGTCTTCTGTTGAGAGGGATTGAAACAGTGTAGGTAACTGTTCTAAGGTTTGGTCTAGGAATTTGGCAATATTTCCGGCAGAGGAGCGAATGGCTCCTAGGGGGGTATTGATTTCATGGGCAATCCCTGCAATTAACTGTCCCAAAGCTGCCATTTTTTCTTTTTGTATCAGTTCATCTTGGATGGTTTTGACTTCTTCGAGTGCTTGGGCGAGTGCTTGGGTGCGTTCGGCAACTTGAGTTTCTAAAGTGCGATTGTATTCAGCGATTAACTTTTCTGCTTGTTTGCGTTCAGTGATGTCTTGAAACGCAGCAATGGCATAGGAAATCTTGCCCGTTTCATCAAAAATTGGCGTACTAGATACTTCTAAAGGAAGTCTTTTATCCAGTTGTTGAAGTTCTAAATCATCAACCTTGACTGTCTCACCTGCAAGAGAACGAACAACCGGTATTTGCTCGTTGGGGTATAACTCTTGAGTTCCGGCACAATAAACCTGATAGGCTTCAGCGATTTGCTCAGTTTCGGCTTCAACATGGCACCTGAAGCCGAGTAATTCTTGTGCCTTTTGGTTGGCGTAGTGGAGTTGTCCTGTGGATGTGTGGACAGATACACCCACAGGCATTGCTTCTAGGTATTGCGTCAGCCGTCGTTCGCTTTGTTTAACTTCCGTGTAGAGTTTGGCATTGGTAATCGCGATCGCAGCTTGTCCAGATAGTAGTTGCAGGACTTCCAATCTATCTGGAGTAAACGCTCCTGTAGTGAGATTATTCTCCAGGTAAACAATACCACTGAGTTGTCCTTGGTTGAGCAGGGGGACACAGAGAACAGATTTAACCCCATATTTTTTGATATAACGTTCATTGGTAAAGTTGCCCTTGTGCATGGCATCATCCAAGACCAAACTTTTCCGAGTCCGAACAACGTAGTTAATGATGGCTGAGGACAACAGGGGCATTTCTCCATTGGGTTTGACAAATTCAAGGGGCATGGCTTGCAAGACAGTAACTTCACCATTAGCCCTTGCTTCAGTTTCAATGAACAATTCTCCCTTCGTCTCCAAGAGCAAAAATCCAGATTGTGCCCCTGTGTTTTCCAGCAAGATCGTAATCAGTTTTGTCAGCAGTTTATCTAATCGAATCTCACCGGAAATGGCTTGAGATGCTTTCATGACACTGGCTAAATCTAACGCTTCACCTGACTGACTGCCACTTGTGGACGCAATAGTTGTCGTAGTGGTGGAGGTAATGCTTTTGGTAGATGATGATTTTGTTAGTAGCTGGGGATATTTGGCTTCTAAATCCTCAACTTTTGCCTTGGCTCCCCAGCGCGTGTAGGCATAGTGTGCCTCTTTCATATAAGTTTGGGCAAACTTCTCCCTGCCACGCTCTAGATAAAACTTGGCTGCTAATTCATAAGCTAAGGCTTCTTCTTGGATAAATTCGTTTTCTCTAGCACCTGCGATCGCTTGTTCATAAAACTCCTCCGCTTCAAAAAATTGCCCTAAGACTCGTGCTTTTTCTGCCTCTACTAAATGGAATTTATGGAGATTATTCATCGGAGCATGATGCGCCCATAATTTCATTTTTTCTTGATTAGCGATTACTTTATCTAGGATATTTTTTCGATCGCTGTTTGAAGCATCTTTATATAAAGAAAGATGCACGAGAGAATCATAAAAGCAAAAAACAGACTCAGTCATGGTACTTATTAAACTATCTATGTATTTTTCTGTTTCTACTGCATTTTGCAAGGCTTCACGAGGGCGATCGAACAAATAACAAACAATCAATTTATTTGAAAATAGATGACATAACGTAGTTCTATTATCAGCTTTTTCAGAAAAATCTAAAAATTTATTGTCAATGTTTCCACGGGAAAAAACGGCTTTTTTATCAATGTCTATTAAATTGATAACAATCTGATGATATATGTTATGCATACTCAAAGGGAATTCTTGATTCATTTGAGCTATTGAATCACGAAAGAGATTCATCTCTTGCTCAAGCTTAGACAATTCATTTCCAATGAAAAATGAAGTGTAGGAATGGAGGAAAGCAGAAAGAGCAGCAGATTCAACATCTCCCATTTCCAGTCCGCTAGAGTAAGCATTTAAGAAATTTTGTAGTATTTTTCTGGGATGCTTTTTCCAATGATTAATCCAGACATTAACCAAGAAAATGACTTTGGCTTTGAGTTTTTTAGCGTTGAATCGTTCTAAAAGACCTAAAGCTAGTTGACCGAATCGATATCCAGAATCAATGTCTTTTATTATTCCGCAAAGAATTAGTCCATAATTGGCATAAGAAACACTTGACTCAGGAGTATTACCATATTGGATAGATAAACTAACTTGTTTCATTATAATTAACGGGAATAGTTCGGGAACACTACAATAAAAACTAATATGTGAAATCGAAAATATACGCATTGCTGATAGCTTTTCAGATGAAGTCATTTGGGGTAAGTTAATTAAGTCCTCGATTTGCTGTCCAGCCAAATTGGAGGTTATTTCCCCAAGTCCTTTCTGAAAGTCTAATTCGCTTGGTTGTTGAGGAAACTCTATCCCTAAAAGAGCAAGAATACTTAAACTGGTCTTAACTGCTTCAAGTGGTTTGTCCTGTGCCGCATAAACTTGAATTTCAATCTCACAAAATTTTACTTCGTCAAGTATAGTTTTGGCATTCTTGCGTGCGAGTTTTATTAGTTTATCTGTACGGTCAAAATCACTGTTTAAATATGCTGCTTCTGTTGCTTCTTCATATAGAGATAAAGTTAGTTCATATTTACTTTGCCAACTATCTGCACTCAGAAGGTTTAATCCTGTATTCAGATATTTAATTGCAGCCTGATAAGCTGTTGCAGCTTTAGCTTTTTTCCCTGCCATCAAATTTAGCTCGGCGATTTTATCTCGTTCAGCTTGATGACTCACCAATTCAGTACCCAGATTGAGATGATCTACAATTTTAAATATCTCCTCTGATAAAGTTTCCGCATCTGTATTCTGCAATAGTAGCCGACCAATTTGTAAATTAATCGCTTGTTTTTCTGCCTCATCAATTAAGGCATAAGCCGCTTGTTGAACGCGATCGTGGAGAAATTTGTAATCATGAATTAAAAGTTCTGTATCTAACTCTGATGTAGGCAAAATAAATCCCGACTGAATTGCTGTTACCAAATATGAAGAAACGTCCTCTTTGGATTTTTCACAAATAATAGAGCTTGTGGTTAAATCAAAAGAAGCACCGATACAAGCTGCTAAACGTAATACTTCCTGAGTCGCTTCTGGCAGTTTCTTCAACTTGCCAATCATCAACTCCACCACGTTTTCAGTAATATTCTGTGCCTCAATTTGCTCGAGATCCCACTGCCAACAGTAACCTTGAAGATTGAATGTTATCAAGTTTTCGGCGTGTAGAGTTTTGAGAAATTGATTAGCAAAGAAAGGATTACCATCAGTTTTTTCCCGTACTAATTCGGCTAAAGGTTTGACCTCATCAGTGTCGCTATGTAACGTGTCAGCAATGAGTTGGCTAATAGACTCTAATTCTAAGGGTGCTAAAGTAATAGAATTGACAATTGCCCCTTGTTTTTTCAATCCATCCAGTGTCATCATCAAAGGATGTGTGGGATTGACTTCATTATCTCGATACGCTCCCATCAGAACCAAATATTGTGTTTCGTTATCCGTCATCATCAGTTCTATTAATTTGAGCGTTGCAGAATCTGCCCATTGTAAATCATCAAGGAAAATAACTAAAGGATGCTCCTTGGTGCAGAATGCCCTGATAAACTGACTAAAGACAAGATTAAAGCGATTTTGCGACTCGGTTAGCCCTAACTCAGGTACAGGTGGCTGTTTGCCGACAATCAGTTCCACTTCGGGAATGACATCAATAATCACCTGCCCATTGCTGCCAACTGCGGCTAACAGTTTTTCTCGCCATTGAGTAAGTTGTGCTTCACTTTCTGTTAACAATTGCCGCATTAATCCCTTCAAGGCGCTGACAATGGCTGAGTAGGGAATATTTCGCTGAAACTGGTCGAATTTTCCCTCGGTGAAGTAGCCGCGCAGTCGAGTATTTGGTTTGTGAATTTCGGCAACCAGTGATGACTTCCCGATACCGGAATAACCCGCCACTAGCATCATCTCGATTTGGGATTGGGGATTGTCTGCGACTCGGTCAAAAGCTTTTAGTAACGTTTCAACTTCCGCCTCACGTCCATAGAGTTTTTGCGGAATTTGAAACTTGTCAGAAATATCTTGAGTCCCCAATGGAAAGGAAAAAATTCCTCCTGTTGTCTGTAATTGATGGAGACATTCTTCTAAATCTGCTTTAATTCCCCAACCACTTTGATAGCGTTCCTCTGCCGTTTTCGCCATCAATTTCATGACAATATCGGAAACGATGGTTGGTAAGAACGACTCATGAGTTGCCCCTACAAGTTCATGGGGGGATACTGGCTGTTTGGCGATATGACAATGGACTAATTCCAAAGCGTCTGTTGTCTCAAATGGAAGTTTTCCGGTTAGCAATTCGTAGAAGGTAACACCTAAAGAGTAAAAATCTGTGCGATAATCCAAAGTCCGATTCATCCGTCCCGTTTGCTCTGGCGAAATATAGGCGAGAGTACCTTCTAAAACATTGGGATTTTTCGGGGTCGGATTTTCGCGGTTTAATTGGGTAGAAATCCCAAAATCAATGATTTTAAGTTGTCCCGTTTCTCGGTTGAAGACGATGTTGGCAGGGTTAATATTTTTGTGGATGACATTACTGCTGTGAATCTGTCCGACAATCTCAGTTGTCTTGATAGCAATATCAAGAAATTCCCATAGGGTAGCACCGACGTGCGCCCCTGCGGAGTCATTCATCAATTGCTTCAACGATGACGCTCCAAAATCCTCCAGAACAATAACCAAAGTTCTCTGATAGGGTTGTATGTCATACGCTTTAACCACACCATCAATATTCAGATTTCGGGTAATTTCATACTCTTGTTTATAGCGGGTGAGTTCTGAGGGAGTGGGATAGTTTTGTTTGAGTACTTTGAGAATAACCCCTTGCTGATCCTGTTCTCGAATTCCTCGATAAACTAAAGAGTTTGCACTTTCATAGACTTGAGTGATAACCTGGTAACCAGCAAGGATAAAGTTTGGATGAATAGTCATCAGTAGTTAGTAGACAAAATTGAAGTTAACGTTGAGATTGGGCGTCAGCCTTGCACCCCTACAATGGATACAGCAATGATGCTTTAGACAAGCGAGATTGCATCGATAAAGAGAGTTAGTAAAATATTGCCACTTAGATTACCGTCACTGACTCAATCGTGACGTTCATCGGCACCCTGTAAAGATTCGCGATCGCTGCCGATATGTCCCTGACGTTGTATTGGGTATTATATCTTTATTGGGTATTATATAAGGATTCAGCCTTATTTTGCTCTGATTATAACGATAATTACACAAAACTATAGTAATACAAAGGTATTACATGTACGATGAAATACACGGCTTGCTGTTAGGCTAACCTTGAACCGCTTCCAAAAACCTAGTCATATCTGCTCACAAGTAAACAAACCTAGGCAAAACTCAACGGTATAAGTTTCTTCAAGCGCTTGCTTTTAGTGCGTTACTGCTTCCCTGTTGAGGGTTGACGCTTCGGCTTCGCTCAGCGTCAACACCGAGCGAAGCCGAGGTGTTGACCAAAAACTCCCAGTTAGAGATACCATAGTAGGCGTGTCTACTTCTGATAAAGCGCTTGAGCAAAATATTCAGTTGGTTCCACTGGCTCCATACGTGCTTGCTATCGTTCACCGATAGATAGGCGGTTATGGAGCCTGGTAATTTTTCTCCTAATCTCATACCGCGACGGGCAATCGCCAGGGCCGCCGCTTCATCACTGGCTAACCCGTACATTCGGGCATACTTAACCAGACCAATTAGG
>NZ_JAVJQN010000225.1:0-65928 GCF_040218245.1 Coleofasciculus sp. E1-EBD-02
CCGTCCGAGAAGCTCCGAAGCCAGCCGTTGAGTTCCCATCGGTGCAACCTGCAAGACCGTCACACAAAGTCGAGTAGCTGCTTGTTGGGGGGTAAACTAGACATTTCCTGATTATATCCGAGAAAATGTCTAGTTATGTCACTAATTGTCTAGATATTTACCGACTGTTAGTTAACCCTGATTGACGCTGTTCTTTTCTGTCCCTCCCAGTCGGCGCGATCGCGTCTATGAGATGGGTAGCAGAAAATATCCTTAAGCCTACCCCCAAACAGGCGATCGCACTTCACTCATCTTAGGAAAACTTAACATCCCCCGTTGTTACCAAAGAGGGTGCAACGCCTTCCCCAACCGAATCTAATGTAAAATGTGACTTTTCACGGCGTAAATCCTGCTATTGTTAAGCCACTGAAAGTTCATAGTGCAGTATCAGTTACTCTACAAGTTAGATTTTTTAGCTATAATTGCGTGATCGCAGGGTTAAAAAGATATAGAAAATTACGGCAGATTACTGTTCAACGCTGATGCAATCTAGGTCTTTGATCCTTTAAATAGCTAGGCGCTGGCACATCACTACGCGCATATACGTGCTGCTGCCATTTTTTTGTGTCTGGCTCATTTTCCCAGAAAAAAGTTCCTATATCACCAGAATATACCCAAACACGGTCATCTGCTCCCCACAAGAAATAGGTTGTATGACGTATATCAAATTGTTCAGATGATGTATACACAAGATTTTGCTCCTGATCTAATATTTTGAATTCTCGATAAGGAAGATCAGAAGTTCCATGGTTTTCTATAACAAGAGTATATTTTTCTGATGGTGAAATAGCAGGTTTTTCTACTGTTGCAACTTCTGCTGGTAGAACCATCGCTTTTTCCTGGCAACTTGTTAAAACAATCAATAAAACCGATAAATTATAAAGTAGTTTTTTTGAAAAGACTATTGTTTTGTTCATGACCAAAGCCTCTTCATTATTATCGAGTAAGCTTTATAAGCACTCTGTTTCAGATGAACCATGATTTATATAGCAGTAGACACATCGATTAGGACAAACGAACTATTCTAGAGACACGCCATGGCGCGTCTCTACCATAAGATGCGTCCTAACTTAACCAACCTGCGATCGCGTCCAACCGAAGCTATACTGTTCGTGGTCACAAACTGAGCTTTTATCATGCAGAACTTAAAATGACATTAATCTGTCACTACCAGACAGATAACAATAATTTGTCTCCATGAGGCTAATCTCAAATGCGGACGAAAGGACTTGAACCTTCACACCTTACGGTACTAGAACCTAAATCTAGCGCGTCTGCCAATTCCGCCACGTCCGCGAGTCACTAGATAGCTATGATAGCAAAAACTTGACGATTTGGTTAACTGAGTTCGATATTTCAGCCGAACGCCCAATTCAACAGCAAAAAGTAGATGGCAGATGATTTATTCAAACTCGGTTGAATACCCCTCCAGAACACGGTAGAGACGTAGCAGGCTACGTCTCTACAATCCTGAAAGCACCAGGGTTATATCGGATTGGGATTTTAGTCCCCATCGTCATCGCCTAGGGGTTATTCTGCCTCGGTTGCGGTAAGGGTAGGGTAATCGTTACCGTACTTCCGGCTTCTGCTTGAGACTCTACCGCGATCGCACCGCCTTGTACATCCACACAATGTTTAACCAGCATCAACCCTAAATGACTCCCCGTCATCTCATTACCCTGATGATTGGTGTCGAAGGCGCTGAAGAGAACCTTTTGCTCAGATTCCGGCATCCCACTGCCAAAATCGGGGATACGAAATACCACCTTTTCATCTTGACACACCAATTCCAACTTGATCGGACTGTCCTCTGGTGCATATCGCCATGCACTAATTAGGATATTTGTCAACATCCGACGCAACAATCGTTCATCACCTACGCCATAACAGGATTCTGAACCAACAAAACTAATCTGAGGTTTCGACGGTGTACGTTCCTGTAACTGGGTGATTAATCCTTGACACAACTGAGTTAAATCCAGTTTCGTGAGATTTAAACGCAGTTGCTTGGCTTCAATCTTTTTAATCAATAGCAGATCATTCAGGATTTGATTGATCCGTTGAGCATTTCCTTGGATGCGCTGGAGATAGTAAAGGGTGTTGTTCTCCGTGTCGGAATCGGGATTGTTTTCAAGGTATTTCGCATGGGAAAAAATCGTATTCAGAGGATGGCGGAGTTCTTTAGTAACCACGGAAGCCAATCGATCAACATGGGATTTGAGCGCCCGATATTCCGCTTCTTTTGCCATGGCTTCACTAGCGGCTACCCTCGCCTGTTTTTGTTCGCTCAAATCTTTAAACGTGATCACAACGGCACCGCCGTCTCCTTCAAGATGATCCAAGCGAGTCATTGTATACTCGTAATCCTTCACTCCCTCAACCGTGGTTAAGGTAATTTCGTCAGTGATAGACTGTCCTGTCGTTAAAACGATGTCCCGTTGAGCATCCAACTGTTTCATCTGTTCAGAGGATAGCTTCAGATCATGCCATGTTTTACCGATACAATCCTTTTGGCGGAGTCCCCACGCCTGGGCTGCGGCTTGATTCACATAGACATATTTGCCCGTGCGATCGCACACGAGAAAAAAGTCACTAGAATTGGAGAGAATCGTATTTAGTAGTTGTCCCAGTTGTTCGACTGAGGTATCTGGAGTTGCAGGAGGAGGGGGAACAGGAGACGTTTTCTCTGGCTGACTGGCTTGTTGTTTAACCGCTTGTTGCTGCTGAATCGCTTGTTGACGACGAATTGCCTCTTGTTGCTCGGCTTTCAGACGTTTTTGCTGACTAATATCCTCCAGGATACAAATCGCTGAAATGGAGTCGTCTGGAGTCTCCTGCACCAGCGCCACGGTAAGCCGTCCCCATTCAATGGTGCTATCGGGATGGTGGAAAGGTTTCTCCAATTGGTAGGAATGACGTTCACCCGCGATTAATTGGCGAAACATTGCCGATTCCATCCCTGGCTTATCTAAATTCATCCACCTCATCAACGTGGGTGCTAATTCCTCAGCCGGACAACCAACCATTGCCTGAAGTTTGGGGTTATATTCGATCAGGTTCCCCTGATGATCTAGAAGTCCTAGACCGATAACCGTCCGATTCAGAATGGAACCAAACTGAGAATGAAGGTAAGATTGCATGGCATCTTTATAGCGTGCGATCGTCAAATCTTGTAACCGCCAGCGCAATCCAATCACCTGACCCGATGATGGATTTTGCACAGGCACGACGGTTAGGGAGGCGAGGAACGAGGTATCACCACGGGGTTGAATCTGGACGGGCCAATTATTGATCGACTCCCCCTGTTGTAACTGACTTAATTTGTAATAAAAGTCACGTCGTTCTTGAGTAGCGACAAAAACAGCGAAGGATTTGCCCACCAGACGTTCTGGAGAAAAGTTCAGCGAATGGGCGGCGGCTTGGTTTGCCTCAACAATGATCGCGTCGGGATTGGTAACCAGGTAGCCATCGGGAGCAAACTCAAACAATTCCCGGTAACGCTGGCGTTCCGCTTCCAAGGCAATCTGGCTTTGGACTAATTTATCATTTTGTTGGCGTAGTTCTCCGGCGGCAAATTGTAGTTCTTGCAGGGAATGGGACAGTTCGGTCAAACTCTCCAGTAATAAATGTTGCTGCTGGTTTGGCACGTCTTCCGTTTCAGAAGACTCCTGTACTGGCAATTTCAGTGATTCGTGTGCCTGTTGCCACAGCGTTTCGACTCGTCTGAGGGATAGGGTTATTTGTTGATCAAAGGTTTCTGCGGTCATCTTTTATACACAATAGCTGCACCCTGTTAACCTCCATATTTTCTACTATTGTTCCGGAGTTTGTGTTCAGCATTTTGACGGGGATACTGAAATTTCAGGGGGTAGAGAAGAAGGGGGCAAAGGAGCGGAGGAGATAAGAGAGAATTGTCCCAATCACCAATACTGACATCAGACTAGAAGCCGCTCTTGAATTCCCTGTTCCCTGTTCCCTGTTCCCTGTTCCCTGTTCCCTAACTCACCGAGGACATCAGACGTAGCTTGCTTCTCGCGCCCTTGAGTATGACCAATGACATAAGACTATTCATTAGCCTTAACCACCAATACCGAACAAGGGGCGTCAGCCACCACCTGACTACTCACCGAACCTTGCAAAATTCGCTTTACGCCTGTCAGTCCACGAGTGCCAATCACAATTAAATCCGCGTGGTAAATATGGGCAAGGCGAATAATTTCTGCGGCGGGATCACCGTTAACAATTTGAATTTCACTGGAACAGGGGAGTTTGGATTGATACAGGTGCAGTTGCTGTTCGGTTTCTTGGTACAGGAACTCCTCCGAAGGGTGTGGACGATCAACAGGGATGTCCATGTCAGGGTCTTGAGGAGGCATGACATGGCACAAGATAATTTTGGTGGCTGATGTTATTTGTAGGTTATCTAGGGTCTCAATTAAGCGATAGGTTGGCTTTGAGCTGTCCAGAGCTACCAGAATCGTCTTTAGCACCAAAATTTCTCCTCATGAGTGATTACGAGCGATCGGCTCCCAGCAATAGGAATTCTCCCTCTTGATCAGAGGTTTTGTCTACTGGTTTGACAAAATGTCATTTGTCCTTGGTCATTTGTCCTTGGTCATTTGTCATTTGTCCTTGGTCATTTGTCCTTTGTTAGGGAACGGGGAATGGGGAATTAAATAATACTCTTAGGTCGAATGTCACTGACTTAAGGCTGGTGGGCAATGCCCACCCTACTATAGATAAAGGGTTTTGGCGCTCCCCAAATGCTTATTTCAGTGCTATTCCTCTTAGGTCAGTTATTGGGGAAGAGGTCATGAAAATATTCTTCCCCAGCTTCCCCAGCTCCCCCAGCTCCCCCAGCTTCCCCAGCTCCCCCAGCTTCCCCAGCTCCCCCAGCTTCCCCAGCTTCCCCAGCTCCCCCTACTCTGTCTCAATCCGAATGCCTTTCGCCTTTGGTGCGTAAGCGCACGGAATCGGCATGAGAAGGTAATCCTTCGGCTTGTGCCAACACCTGAATCGCTCCTGCCATTTTATTCAGGGCGGTTGAGGAATATTGAATTAGACTCGAGTGCTTCATGAATGTCTCTACACCTAACGCCGAAGCGTAGCGGGCAGCACCAGAGGTGGGTAAGGTGTGATTGGGTCCGGCGATATAATCACCAACGGCTTCTGGGGTGGATGTTCCCAGGAAGATGGCACCCGCATGGCGGATTTGATTGAGTAAGTCCCAAGGTTCAGTAATTTCTAGTTCTAAGTGTTCGGGGGCAAATTCATTAGAGAGTTCGGCGGCTGTTTCCAGGGAATCGACGACGACAATCAAGCCATAATGCGCGATCGCTTTTTCGGTGAGTTCGCGTCGGGGATGATCCTGTAGTTGGTGTTTGACTTCGGCTTGGACGTTTTTTGCTAATGTCGAGTCTGTCGTGATCAGAATTGCTGCTGCTAGGGGGTCATGTTCTGCCTGTGCTAATAAATCGGCGGCGACATAAACAGGATTGGCGTGACTATCGGCAATAATTAGTACCTCAGAAGGACCGGCAAGGGAATCAATGCCCACGGTTCCGTAGATGAGTTTCTTTGCCAGGGTGACGTAGATATTCCCTGGACCAGTAATTACATCTACCTTGGGAATGGTTTCGGTTCCATAAGCTAAAGCCGCGATCGCTTGGGCACCGCCGACGCGGTAAATGTTGCTCACACCCGCTTCTTGGGCAGCGACGAGGACGGCTGGATTAATCTTTTGCTCCAAGCCCGGAGGTGTGACCATCACGACTTGAGGCACTTTTGCCACTTTTGCCGGAATCGCATTCATTAACACCGTACTCGGATACGCGGCTCGACCGCCAGGAACATAGAGTCCGGCTCGATCCACTGGCGTGTAGCGTTTGCCCAGAACCACCTCATCATCGCCAAACTGCACCCAAGATTTGGGAACGCGCTGTCGGTGAAAGGCTTCAATCTGCCGTGCTGCCAACTGAATCGCATCCAGGAGTTCCTTGGATACTTGCTGGTAGGCAGCATCCAGTTCTGAGCCACTGACACGCAGTTGGTCAGGGGTTAAACGTTGATGATCGAATTCTTCGGTATAGTGCAAGAGGGCTTTATCCCCTTGGCGTTTTACCGTCTGCAAGACTTCTCGCACCGTCGCCTCTTTGTGCATGATTCCATCGTGGGAGGTGCGATCGCAGATCCGCCGCAGTTCATTTTTTGCCTCAGCCTGCTGAGTGATTATTCGCAGCATGGAGTCGGAGTGCCTATCATGAGGTATTATCCGTGGGAGACTAGGATAGGAACAGAGAGTTCCCTGACCGGGAGTCCGTCCTTCCCTAGACTCTCTTCTCTAGCTTACCTGGATTTTTCTGGACTCGCGACACTTTTGACATAGATGTTATAGTAGTTGTTCTGGTATTTTGTAAATTAGAATCTGAAACCTTAGTTTTCCGGAAGATTTCTGTGGCTAATAGTAAGTCTGCTCTTAAACGTATCAAAATCGCTGAACGAAACCGAGTTCGCAATAAAAGCTATAAATCAGCGGTGAGAACGCTGATGAAAAAATATTTTGAGGCTGTCGAGGATTACGCCCGCCAGCCAAGTACTGAATCGTTGCAGGATGTCAAAAATCGTATGTCTGCTGCTTACTCTAAGATAGACAAAGCGGTGAAGCGGGGCGTCCTGCACAGTAACAATGGTTCTCGTAAGAAATCCCGTCTGGTAAAGCAGCTCAAGAAGGTACAGGCTCAACTGAATCCCCCAGCGGCTGAAACATCGACGGCTGAAACGACAGAGGCATCCTAGGGCAGCGTGGCGGAAAGATTTGAGCCTTTAGTCCATGCCCCTGAATCTGGAGGAGAAAATGTAGAGACGTGCCATGGCACGTCTGTAGAAAATGTAGAGACGTGCCATGGCACGTCTGGGAGCTGGGGGAGAGTTTAGCTAGTCAGTTATTTCTGCCGTTAGCTCACTGAGGCTGAGGCGGTTAAACACCCGCAAACTCTTATCCAGTAAGCTTGAGTGGGTTTGAGCTTTGAGTCTAGGGTTTAACCCCTAGGGGGTTGGTAAGACGGGTGCAAGATGTGAGTGACACCCGATTTTAAGCGTGTTAACTCCCAAATAAGCTCTAAGCGAGGGAAAATGTTGGCTGCTTAAGTTGGTCTTGGGTAAGAATTGAGCAGGAGAGGACACACACAATGTCAATGCAGTTGATAGACACCCATGTTCATATCAACTTCGATGTCTTCGAGTCTGATCTAGAAGCGGTGCGCGATCGCTGGCGGGATGTCGGCGTCGTGCGGTTAGTGCATTCCTGTGTTGAACCTTCGGAGTTTTCCGGGATTCAGCAGTTAGCGGATCAATTCCCCGAACTGTCTTTCGCTGTCGGCTTACATCCCCTAGATGCCCACAAATGGACGCCCCAAATGGCGGATCAAATTCGCGCCTTAGCAGGTTCTGATGCCCGAGTTGTGGCAATTGGGGAAATGGGGTTAGATTTCTACAAAGCCGAAAACCAAGACCAGCAAAAGCAGGTATTCGCTGCACAACTTGCGATCGCCCACGAGCTTAACTTACCCGTAATTATTCACTGTCGCGACGCCGCCGCCGATCTTCGTGATCAGGTTAAGCAGTTTTGTCAAGAGGTGGGACCCATTCGGGGTGTGATGCATTGTTGGGGGGGAACGCCTGAGGAGACTCAGTGGTTTTTGGATCTAGGCTTTTATATTAGCTTCAGTGGTATTGTCACCTTTAAAAACGCCACAGCCATCAAAGAATCAGCCACCCTAGTGCCAAGCGATCGCTTGCTGATTGAAACCGATTGTCCGTTCCTCGCCCCCGTACCCAAACGGGGGAAGCGCAATGAACCCGCTAACGTGTACCATGTTGCCGATTGTGTTGCCAAACTGCGGCAGATTCCCCTAGAAACCTTGGCAGAAGAAACCACCCAGAATGCCTGTCGGCTGTTTAATCTAAGCCTGCCGAGTGCCGCTAGTAACTAGCTAGAGGAATGCGATCGCCAGCCGTTAACCAGTCTATTTGATCAGCTCGGCGAAGGGGTCAAAAAGAGGATTAATAGGGCAACCTATTAATTTTTCACTATCGCTCCCCCAGCTTCCCCTGCTTCCCCATCTTCCCCAGCTTCCCCTGCTCCCCCAGCTTCCCCAGCTTCCCCTGCTCCCCCTGCTCCCCCAGCTCCCCCATCTCCCCTTAACAGCCAGCTTGCGCCATAATTGATTAAGAAGAGTTACTATGTATAAAATTTTCTCAAGTTTTATCCCGCCATCACTGCCTACCCCGAAACAATCCTTAATCGATGCCCAACCGCCCACGAGGAGAAGATGCCGCCGATTCTATCTCATTGTAGATCAACCCCTGTATCATCATTATCATTAAAACGCTTCCGCCGATTATTAAGACAGTCGTTATTATCCTCAGACTCTCTTATTGCTTCTTTGAGGTAAAAATTCTCGGCTTGGCAGCGCTAGACGCTGACTGGTATCTACCCCGATAGATATAGCCAATCATACTATTGTATTGCTCAGGATTGCTGACTAGAGGAGCAAATTCTGCCTCTATCTTAGGCTGTGAAGCCCATCCTGACGCTGATTCACCCTCTCCAGAAGGAAAAGCATGACGACTCAAACCTATACAACTCCCACCTATCTATTACCAGACTTAGTTGAAATTCAGCGAGCCAGTTTTCGCTGGTTTCTTGAAGCAGGATTAATTGAAGAACTCAACAGCTTCTCACCGATTAGTGACTACACAGGTAAGCTGGAACTCCACTTTGTCGGCAAAGACTATAAGCTCAAGCGTCCTAAATACGATGTGGATGAAGCCAAGCGGCGAGACAGCACTTATGCCGTGCAAATGTATGTACCCACTCGCCTGATCAACAAAGAGACAGGTGAGATTAAAGAGCAAGAAGTCTTTATTGGCGATCTGCCCCTGATGACCGATCGCGGTACGTTTATTATTAATGGTGCCGAGCGGGTCATTGTCAATCAAATTGTCCGCAGTCCCGGCGTATACTACAAGTCGGAAATCGACAAAAACGGACGCCGTACCTACTCCGCATCTTTAATCCCCAACCGAGGCGCTTGGTTAAAATTTGAAACCGACAAAAATGATTTAGTCTGGGTTCGGATCGACAAAACCCGGAAACTCTCTGCTCAAGTTCTCTTAAAAGCCCTGGGACTCTCGGACAATGAAATTATCGATGCCCTGCGTCACCCCGATTATTATCAAAAGACTTTAGACAAAGAAGGCAATCCCAGTGAAGAAGAAGCCTTGATGGAGCTATATCGCAAGCTTCGTCCAGGTGAACCGCCGACAGTAAGCGGGGGTCAGCAGTTATTAGACTCACGCTTTTTCGACGCCAAACGTTACGATCTCGGTCGTGTCGGTCGCTACAAAATTAACCGCAAATTGCGCTTAAATGTTGCCGATACAATCCGCGTGCTGACGCCCCAAGATATTATGGGCGCGATCGATTACCTGATCAACCTGGAATTTGATATTGGCAGCACCGACGATATCGACCATTTGGGGAACCGCCGGGTTCGTTCCGTGGGTGAACTCCTGCAAAACCAGGTTCGGGTGGGATTGAATCGCCTAGAGCGAATCATTCGGGAACGAATGACCGTTTCTGATTCCGATACCCTAACCCCCGCCTCCTTGGTCAACCCCAAACCCCTAGTTGCCGCCATTAAAGAATTCTTTGGCTCATCTCAGCTATCCCAGTTCATGGATCAGACCAATCCCTTAGCTGAGTTAACCCACAAACGCCGTTTATCTGCCTTGGGACCCGGTGGCTTAACCCGAGAACGGGCAGGGTTTGCCGTGCGAGATATTCACCCCTCTCACTATGGACGAATTTGCCCCATCGAAACGCCAGAAGGACCCAACGCCGGACTAATTGGTTCCTTGGCAACCCATGCACGAGTTAACGCTTATGGCTTTATTGAAACCCCCTCATACCCCGTAGAAAATGGGCGGGTGATTAAAGACAAAGCGCCGCTTTACATGACCGCTGATGAAGAGGACGACTTGCGCGTTGCTCCTGGTGACATCCCCATGGATGAAAATGGCTATATCATGGGCGAATCCGTTCCCGTGCGCTATCGCCAAGAATTCACCACCACCACCCCTGATCAGGTAGACTTTGTGGCGGTATCTCCGGTGCAAATTATCTCCGTGGCAACCTCACTCATTCCCTTCCTGGAACATGATGACGCCAACCGCGCCCTGATGGGTTCAAATATGCAACGGCAAGCCGTCCCCTTGTTGCGTCCAGAGCGTCCCTTGGTGGGTACAGGGTTGGAAGCCCAAGCCGCACGAGATTCCGGCATGGTGGTTGTCGCCCGGAAAGCTGGCGAAGTCGTTTATGTGGATGCCACCAAAATTCGCGTCCAAACCGCTCCCAGCACCCCCGCTTTACCGGGAGACAGTACAGAGACAGCCCAAACCAGCGAACCAGAAATCATTGAATACGAAATCCAGAAATATCAGCGGTCTAACCAAGACACCTGCTTAAATCAGCGTCCGTTAGTTTTTTACGGAGATGACGTAGAAGCGGGTCAAATCCTGGCTGACGGTTCCGCCACCGAAGGGGGAGAACTGGCATTAGGACAGAACATTCTGGTGGCGTATATGCCCTGGGAAGGCTACAACTACGAAGACGCCATCCTGATTAGTGAACGACTGGTGTTGGATGATGTGTACACCAGTATTCACATTGAAAAATACGAAATTGAAGCTCGCCAAACCAAACTCGGACCCGAAGAAATCACCCGTGAAATTCCCAACGTGGGGGAAGATTCGCTGCGCCAACTCGACGAACAAGGGATTATTCGGATCGGGGCATGGGTAGAAGCCGGAGATATTCTCGTCGGTAAAGTGACACCCAAAGGCGAATCCGACCAACCCCCCGAAGAAAAGCTACTCCGGGCAATTTTCGGGGAAAAAGCCCGGGATGTGCGGGACAATTCCTTGCGCGTTCCCAATGGCGAAAAAGGTCGGGTTGTGGATGTCCGCATCTTTACCCGTGAGCAAGGTGATGAACTCCCCCCTGGTGCCAACATGGTAGTGCGCGTCTATGTGGCACAGAAGCGCAAGATTCAGGTGGGTGATAAAATGGCAGGTCGTCACGGCAATAAGGGGATTATTTCCCGGATTCTGCCGATGGAAGATATGCCCTACCTCCCTGATGGCACTCCCCTCGACATTATTCTCAATCCCTTGGGCGTTCCCAGTCGGATGAATGTCGGTCAAGTCTTTGAATGTTTACTGGGATGGGCGGGTGAAAACTTAGACCTGCGATTTAAAATGATTCCCTTTGATGAAATGTATGGGGAAGAAGCATCCCGACTGACTGTTCACGGCAAACTTCAGCAAGCGCGGGAAGAAACTCAGCAAGATTGGGTATTTGATCCAGAAAATCCGGGCAAAATCCAGGTATTTGATGGTCGCACGGGCGAAGCCTTTGATCGTCCGGTGACAATCGGTATCGCCTACATGTTAAAACTGGTTCACTTGGTCGATGATAAGATTCATGCTCGTTCCACCGGACCGTATTCCCTGGTTACTCAGCAACCCTTGGGTGGTAAGGCGCAGCAGGGCGGTCAGCGATTTGGTGAAATGGAAGTTTGGGCATTGGAAGCCTTTGGCGCGGCTTATACCCTGCAAGAGTTACTTACCGTGAAATCAGACGATATGCAGGGTCGTAACGAAGCCCTCAACGCCATTGTCAAAGGTAAGGCAATTCCGCGACCCGGTACGCCAGAATCCTTTAAGGTGTTGATGCGAGAACTTCAATCCTTAGGATTAGATATTGCCGTTCACAAAGTAGAAACCGATGATGATGGCTCCAGCCGTGATTTAGAAGTCGATTTGATGGCAGATGGCGATCGCCGTCGTACCCCCAGCCGACCCACTTATGAATCCCTCCGCAGTGAGGAACTCGAAGAAGAAGAGTTATAAGTTCTCCGTGTTGAGTGTAGAGATGTAGCATACTACGTCTCTACATTCAAAACTCAGATGTAGCTACGTCTGTACGCTCAAAACTCGCAACCCTGGAAGATGAAACAGCAACAAGAACAGCGCTTTGACTACGTAAAAATTGGAATTGCCTCTCCGGAGCGCATCCGTATATGGGGAGAACGTACCCTACCGAATGGTCAAGTTGTAGGGGAAGTGACGAAACCAGAAACGATTAACTATCGCACGCTCAAACCCGAAATGGACGGGTTGTTCTGTGAGCGGATTTTTGGTCCAGCGAAAGACTGGGAATGTCACTGCGGCAAATACAAACGAGTTCGTCATCGCGGGATTGTTTGTGAACGCTGCGGCGTGGAAGTCACGGAGTCGCGGGTACGACGACATCGCATGGGGTTCATTAAACTGGCGGCTCCTGTGGCGCATGTCTGGTATCTCAAAGGAATTCCCAGTTATCTGAGTATTCTCTTGGATATGCCGTTGCGGGATGTCGAGCAGATTGTTTATTTCAATGCTTATGTGGTTCTGAGTCCAGGGAATGCTGAAAATCTCAGCTATAAACAGCTATTGACTGAAGACCAATGGCTGGAAATTGAGGAGCAACTCTACAGCGAAGACTCCGAACTCAATGGCGTAGAAGTGGGCATTGGTGCAGAAGCACTACAACGACTCTTGCAAGATGTCAACTTAGACGACGAAGCCGAAAAACTGCGCGAAGACATCAGCAACGCCAAAGGTCAAAAGCGGGCAAAGCTGATTAAGCGGCTGCGGGTGATTGATAACTTCATCGCCACCGGGTCGCAAGCCGAGTGGATGGTGCTGACGGTGATTCCGGTTATCCCGCCGGATTTGCGCCCCATGGTTCAGCTCGATGGTGGACGCTTTGCTACTTCAGACTTGAATGACTTGTATCGCCGGGTGATCAACCGCAATAATCGCTTGGCACGCCTCCAGGAAATCCTCGCCCCAGAAATTATTGTCCGTAACGAAAAGCGGATGCTGCAAGAAGCGGTCGATGCGCTGATTGATAATGGACGCCGAGGACGCACGGTGGTTGGTGCGAATAATCGGGCATTAAAGTCATTGTCGGACATTATTGAAGGGAAACAGGGTCGATTCCGCCAAAACCTCTTGGGGAAACGGGTCGATTACTCCGGACGTTCGGTAATCGTCGTTGGTCCGAATCTGAAAATTCACCAGTGCGGTTTACCCCGCGAAATGGCGATTGAACTGTTTCAACCCTTTGTGATCCATCGCCTGATTAGTCAGGGGTTAGTTAATAACATTAAAGCCGCCAAAAAACTGATTCAGCGCGGTGACGCCAGCGTTTGGGACGTGCTAGAAGAAGTGATTGCTGGTCATCCCGTCTTGCTCAACCGAGCGCCAACGCTGCACCGCCTAGGGATTCAATCCTTTGAACCGATTTTGGTTGAAGGTCGGGCGATTCAACTGCACCCCTTGGTCTGTCCCGCCTTTAACGCGGACTTCGACGGTGACCAGATGGCGGTTCACGTTCCCCTGTCTTTGGAGTCCCAAGCTGAAGCCCGATTGTTAATGTTGGCGTCCAATAATATTCTCTCTCCAGCAACAGGACGTCCGATTGTCGCACCGAGTCAGGATATGGTGCTGGGTTGCTATTACCTCACCGCCGAAAATCCCCACGCCACAAAAGGCGCGGATCGCTATTTTGCCTCTCTCGATGATGCAATCCGAGCCTTTGAACAAAAGCAGGTCGAGTTACATGCTTACGTCTGGGTGCGTTTTGATGGCACGGTACAGAATGGTAAGTCGGATGATGAGCAGGTGATTTCCTCAGAAACCTCCTCAGATGGGATGGTGACGAAAGTCTACAAAGACCGCCGAGTCCGAGAAACGGCTGATGGAGAACTAATTTCGCAGTACGTTCGCACGACGCCGGGTCGGATTATTTACAACAAAGCCATTCAAGATGCCCTGATGATTACCTGAACCAAAACCCAGGACGAATCACCAAGGACGAATCACCAAGGACGAATGACAAATGACGAATGACAAAGGACAAAAAGAAACGATTTTCTACAATCGAGTCGTTGATAAAGGTCAGCTCAAAAAACTGATTTCCTGGGCGTTTACTAAGTATGGCAGCGCCCGGACTGCTCAGATGGCTGACCAACTTAAGGATTTAGGATTCCGCTATGCCACAAAAGCGGGGGTTTCGATTAGTGTCGATGACCTACTTGTGCCGCCGAAAAAGCGTGAGATGCTAGAAGCGGCAGAAGCCCAGATTCGCGCCACGGAAGCCCGTTACAGTCGGGGGGAAATCACCGAAGTTGAACGATTCCAGAAAGTAATTGATACCTGGAATAGTACGTCGGAAGCCCTGAAAGATGAAGTGGTGGTCAATTTCAAGGCAACTGATCCCTTGAATTCGGTCTATATGATGGCGTTTTCTGGGGCAAGAGGAAACCTGTCTCAGGTGCGCCAATTGGTCGGGATGCGGGGTCTGATGGCTGATCCGCAAGGGGAAATTATTGACCTGCCGATCAAGACTAATTTCCGGGAAGGGTTAACCGTTACTGAATATATTATTTCCAGTTACGGGGCACGGAAAGGACTGGTGGATACCGCCCTGAGAACGGCTGACTCAGGGTATCTGACCCGACGTCTGGTGGATGTGTCTCAGGATGTGATTGTTCGGGAAGTGGACTGTGGGACAAGCCGAGGCATCCAGTTAACCGCGATGACAGATGGCGATCGCGTGCTGATTCCCCTGCAAGATCGTCTCTTGGGGCGAGTCCTAGCCGCTGATGTGCTGCATCCGAAAACCAAAGAGGTGATCGCCAAACGTAACCAAGCCATCTGCGACGATTTAGCTGACGTCATCGGCAAAGCGGAGGTGGAAGAGTTGATGGTTCGCTCTCCCCTAACCTGTGAAGCCTCACGATCAGTTTGTCAGCATTGCTACGGCTGGAGTTTGGCACATGGGCATATGGTGGACTTGGGAGAAGCCGTTGGTATTATTGCGGCTCAGTCCATTGGTGAACCCGGAACTCAGCTAACCATGCGGACATTCCACACCGGGGGAGTATTCACCGGGGAAGTCGCCCGCCAAGTCCCAGCGGCGTTTGACGGCGTTGTCCGCTTTTCTAGTCGTCTGCGAACCCGGGGTGTGCGTACCCGCCACGGTGAAGAGCGCGAACAAGTAGAAGTCGCTGGCGATCTGATTCTCGAACCGACGAATAAGGGGAAAAGCAAAACCATTCCCGTCACGCCCGGTTCCATCCTCCTGGTTAGCGATGGGCAAGAGGTAAAAGCAGAACAGCTTTTAGCAGAAGTGGCGTTGGGCAAATCTCGCCTGTCTACGGAAAAAGCCGCGAAAGACGTCGCCTCGGATTTGGCGGGAGAAGTGCTGTTTGCCGACTTGATTCCCGAAGAAAAAACGGATCGCCAAGGGAATACAACCCGCATTGCCCAGCGGGGTGGCTTGTTGTGGGTGTTATCGGGAGAGGTGTATAACCTGCCCCCTGGTGCCGAACCCGTGGTCAAAAATGGGGATGCTGTGGAACCCGGTTCTGTGTTAGCAGAAACCAAGTTAGTTAGCCAAAACGGTGGTGTAGTGCGGCTGACACCGGGTAAGCGGGAAATTGACATCATCACCGCGTCAGTACGCCTCGACCAAGCAGCGGTGCGGATGGAAAGTAGTGGGGGTCGTGAACAGTATGTGATTCACACCGCCAATAACCAGCGCTTCTTGCTCAAGGCAACCCCAGGCACAAAAGTGTTAAATAATCAAGTGGTAGCGGAGTTGGTTGACGATCGCTATCGCACCCAAACGGGGGGGATTATTAAGTATGGCGGTGTAGAAGTCGCTAAGCGCGGTAAAGCCAAGCAAGGATACGAAATCACCAAAGGCGGCACCCTGCTGTGGATTCCTGAAGAATGCCACGAGGTTAATAAAGATATCTCGTTGCTGCTAGTGGAAGACGGTCAATATGTGGAAGCCGGGACAGAAGTGGTGAAAGATATCTTCTGCCAATCGGGAGGGATTGTCGAAGTTGTACAGAAGAATGACATTCTGCGGGAAATTGTGATTAAGCCCGGAGACTTGCATTTGGTGGATGACGTTCCTGACGGCTTTGCCTCTGAAGGTCAGCTGGTACATCCGGGTACAGAACCCATTCCGGGGTTAAGCGTGGCAGAACTACGGTATGGGGAAGTCGCCGAGACGCCAGAGGGCATGGCATTACTGCTCAGACCTGTGGTAGAGTTTAACATTCCCGATGAACCCGATGTCCCCTCTCAAGCCTCCATCGACAGTGCCAACGGTTCTACCGAGGGCGGTGAGTCGGATGGTGAGAGTGCGATCGGGATTGAGCTACGGACGATTCAGCGGCTACCCTACAAAGACGGAGAGCGGATCAAGTCTGTTGAAGGACTAGAGTTGCTGCGAACTCAACTCGTTTTGGACATGACTCAAGAGTCCGACGGCGATCATTCCGCCTCTCAGCTTTCAGCGGATATTGAATTAGTCACCACCGAAGAGTCGGATGATCCAGAAGACATGCGGTTGCAGTTGGTGATCCTGGAATCCTTGGTGATCCGGCGCGATACCTCGGCTGATCCTTTAGGGGGAAGTACCCAAACTCGGCTGTTGGTTAACGATGGGGATAAAATTGCGCCCAAAGACGTCGTCGCCCGCACCGAAATTCAGTGTAAAGAATCCGGTGAAGTTCGAGGGATTCGCGAAGGGGTGGAAGCCATTCGCCGGGTACTGGTGGTTCGGGATGCGGATCGGATTACCGTTCCCATTAGTGGCACACCTCAGGTGAAGGTGGGAGATTTAGTCGTGGAGACTGATTTCCTCGCCGCCAGTGTGCAAGCCTCCGAATCGGGACAAGTTGTCAAAGTTAACGAAGACTCAGTAACGTTGCGACTCGCACGTCCTTATCGAGTGTCCGCTGGTGCGGTGCTGCAAATTGATAATGGAGACTTGGTGCAACGGGGTGACAACCTGGTGCTGCTAGTGTTTGAGCGGGCAAAGACGGGGGATATTATTCAAGGGCTACCCCGGATTGAAGAACTCCTAGAAGCCCGTAAACCTAAAGAAGCCTGTGTATTAGCCCGACGTCCCGGTGAGACGCAGGTGGTTTATGAGGAAGATGAAACCGTTGATATCAAAGTGATTGAACCGGAAGGGGTGATTACAGATTATCCGGTGAGTCCGGGACAAAACGCGATGGTTTCCGATGCTCAGTTTGTGAAGGTAGGTCAACCGTTAACTGATGGACCGGCAAATCCCCACGAAATTCTGGAGATTTTCTTTAATTTCACCGTGGAAGAAAAGGGAATCTATGAAGGTGCTTTAGCGGGACTGCAAGCCGCACAAGCATTTCTGGTTAATGAAGTCCAATCGGTGTATCAATCCCAGGGAATTGATATCTCGGACAAGCATATCGAAGTGATTGTCCGTCAGATGACCTCGAAAGTTCGGGTCGATGATGGGGGTGATACCACAATGCTACCGGGAGAATTGGTGGAGTTGCGGCAAATTGAGACCGTGAATGAAGCCATGGCAATTACCGGGGGCGCACCGGCTCAATATACGCCAGTATTATTGGGGATTACCAAAGCTTCACTGAATACAGATAGCTTCATCTCCGCCGCTAGCTTCCAGGAAACTACTCGTGTCCTCACCGAAGCGGCGATTGAAGGGAAATCCGATTGGTTACGGGGTTTGAAGGAGAACGTGATTATTGGTCGCCTGATTCCCGCCGGAACCGGGTATAACGCTTATGAAGATCCAACCAGTGGTGTCGATGCTGATTCCGCCAATGGCGGCGCTGAGTATGATTTTGGCGATCTGAATGAGAGTAGTGAGTTCGACCAAGACGATTCCTTAGAAGTGCTAGACGATCGCACGGCTCGCGCTTACAGTATGGAAGAAGAGGATACCAGCGATTTTGAATCGTTGATGCATGAAGAGGAGGAAGAGGATGAGGATGCAGATGATTTGGCTGATGAGTATCTTGAAGGGGATGAGGAAGAGGATGAGGATGAATAGTCCCTTATGAGTCCTCACTCAAGTGTAAAACCATGAGCATGAAGTAGGGGTACGATATATCGTACCCCTACTATTTATAAAAATCGCCAAGAAAACCCCATCCCGTTGTGGGTGGGGATGAGAGGCTCCGCAGGCGACGGGGTTATCGACCAAAAGTTACACCGTGGACTTATACCAAGACAGAATTACTTGTGGGTAGGTTTGTCTAGGTTTTTAGAAGCGCTGTTTCACTCGAGAGTAATCTCGTCTAGTTACAAGCCCAATCCCCTTGTGGGTGGGGCAGTTGACATCGTACCCCTACAATTGTTGAATCGGATTCGTGACTATCTTGGCAAACATTCCTCTCCGACGCTGGTTTCTCAGTTTACTCACCTGTGTCGTCGCGATCGCACTATCCGCCTGTAACCCTGCACTCTTTACCTCACAAGCCGCCCAGGGTTCTCAACTTGTCACCAGTATTCTCAGTGACCCCAAAACCTTTAACTACGCCCTCTCTCAGGAGTCGCCGAATATTTTTGGTTACACTTACGAGGGACTGGTCACTGAAAATGGTGTCACCGGAGAAATTGAACCCTCTCTGGCTGAGTCTTGGGACATCTCCGATAACCAACAGCGGATTGTTTTTACCCTGCGCGAGGGATTAAAGTGGTCTGATGGAGAACCCTTAACGGTTGATGATATCGTCTTTACCTATAACGATATCTATCTCAACGAAGACATTCCCACCGATGTTCGCGACATTCTCAGAATTGGCGAAACACGCGGCTTTCCCAGCGTGCGGAAACTCGATGAAAGACGAGTTGAATTTACCACACCCGAACCCTTTGCGCCCTTTCTCCGCACCACAGGACTGGCAATTTTACCCGCCCACGCCCTCAAGGATACGGTAACTGAGAAAGACCAAGAAGGAAGACCCAAGTTTATGACCACTTGGGGGGTGGATACTGACCCGGATAAAATTGTGGTCAATGGACCCTATCAACTGGATCGCTACAATACCAATCAACGCTTAGTCTTTCGCCGCAATCCCCATTACTGGCGTCAAGGATCTCAAGGTCAACCCCAACCTTATATTAATCGCCTCTTCTGGGAAGTTGTTGAATCCACCGATACTGCCTTTTTACAATTTCGTTCTGGTGGGTTAGATGCGATTAGTGTCTCACCGGATTTCTATTCCCTACTTAAACGGGAAGAGGAACGCAGTAACTTTAACATTTACGTTGGCGGTCCTACGCTAAGTTCAAGTTTTATTTCCTTCAACCTGAACAAAGGAAGTCGGGATGGCGAACCCTTAATTGAACCGATGAAATCTCGTTGGTTCAATACCTTGGCATTTAGACAGGCGGTGGCTTATGCAATTGACCGAAGAACGATGATTGATAACTCGTTTCGGGGATTGGGTGAACCGCAATATTCCAATCTTCCGGTACAAAGTCCTTATTATTTGTCTCCCGAAGAGGGACTGCCAATTTACGAATATAATCTGGACAAAGCCAAAGAATTACTGTTAAACGCGGGCTTCCAGTATAACGATGAAGGACAACTCCTCGACGATCAAGGGAATCGAGTGCGTTTTACCTTAATTACCAATGCGGGGAATAAACTGCGCGAAGCCATGGGAGCGCAAATTAAACGGGATTTGGCGAAAATTGGTATGCAAGTGGATTTTAACCCGATTGCTTTTAGTACTTTGGTGGAAAAACTCAGTAATAGCTTAGATTGGGAATGTCATCTCCTCGGTTTTTCCGGTGGCGGATTAGAACCCAATAATAGTGCCAATGTCTGGTCTACTGAAGGCGGATTGCACAGTTTTAATCAAAAACCAACGGTTGGTCAACCGGAGATTCAGGGGTGGGAAGTCGCACCTTGGGAGAAGGAGATTAATGATCTCTATGTTAAAGGGTCTCAAGAGTTAGATGAACAGAAGCGCAAAGCCATTTATGGTGAAGCCCAACGCCTGATTAAAGAACACTTACCTTTTATTTATTTGGTGAATCCTCTATCTATGACGGCTGTGCGCGATCGCGTGGAGGGGATTGAGTATTCGGCTTTAGGGGGCGCGTTCTGGAATATCCACGAATTGAGGATTTCTGAAGATTAAGGGGAATTAGGGGGGAAATCTGACTGCCAGTTTTATGGATGGTTCAAGAAACATCGCACTCCATACCCAAATCTGATCACCACGCGATTGTCTTCGAGGGACTAAAGTCAGCTATTTACCGATAAATGAACAACAAAACCCGCCTAGAGGGTTGAAACCATTGCAAGAAAGCCTATTCCCTATTGCCTCTCCCCACCACAAGACTTATTCAGCAAGCCCTAAGTAGGTTGGTGGAAATAAACTCAACCATGTTAAGTTATGTTAACAAGCCTCAAACCCTTACAAATGACGAATGACGAATGACGAATGACGATCCCCACCGTTAACTTTAATTGTCCCCACCTACTTAGCTACCTAAGAACCCGACTCTAAACGGCGTTGCCACTCAGCATCAATTTGGTCTTTGCGTTGCAAATCTTGATCCAGTAAATCCTGTTCACTGGTATACACCACATCCTCTTGCCCAATTACAGTTTGCGCCGCAAACTGTTGGGCATACGCCAGCTTTTTCTGTAAATTGGCATCACCTTGAGCCAGCGCTAATGCTTCCTGCTGTCGTTGCTGATTTCGGGCTGCGATTTTACTATTTTTCCGTTGAATCCAGAAATAACGAATCAAAGGAATCGCTAAAAACCCAATCCCGTACCCCAGTAAAAACCAGTAAATTGACGCGACAAACGCCACCAATCCACCTATCTCGGCAGCAAGTTCGCCTCCTCTTAATAGAGAACCCAGCATCAAAGCACCGACAATATTCACGCCGCCTAACCCAATTGCCAGTATCTTTTGCCCACTGGTAGCCGCACTAAAGCGCCAAGGCTGTTCTTGCAGGTAAGAGGGAACAGGCTGAGGATGTTGCTGTTGTGCAGTTGTCTGTAAATCGGGGAAGTGATAGATAATTTCTCCATCGGGACTAACTTCTGGACGCCCATTAAAACGGCTGAGAACGGGTAACATATAATCCTCATATTCCCGTTGATAGCCTGTACCAATATCATCCAGATACGGAGCAATCTGTTCGGCTGTAACCGCACCGCCGGAATTGCGAATCACTGTACCGATTTCTTGCCAGCGCCGTTCTTCTAAATCCGCATTGGGATTACCATCGCCAAACAGGAATGAGAAAATTGACTCCAGAAAATTCATCTGCTTACTCTCAGCCGAATTCCAGGAGGTGCGCCGTTGTCGATGGCGTTCGTAACTGGGGTCAAAAAACCAAAAGATGTCGGGTCCAATCCAGAAGCGGGGCATAAAAAACATACCGCCGCCTCGATTAGAACCCCCGTTACCGCCACCACCCGAATCACTATCGCTGCTGGAACTGATACTGATGACGATAATCGAAATGGCGAGAAAAATTAGGACAATTGAAAGTAAGAGGAGAAGCCCGAAGGAAATCCGAATCAGGTAAAATAAGACACGCCAAATTTTTGACCACCATTCCTGCAATCGTAATCGGAGGAATTTGTTTCGCAGGTTTGTCCGAAAGTTCTTGGGGAACAGGTAGGCAATTTCACCTGACTCGGCGACTTGCAAATGTCCACCTGCATCGGAGGCTAGCGCTAGTAATCCTCGTTCGGCTAGATTGATATTCAATCCCGCCTTAGCCGCTACGTCACCCACGGTGACGCGATAGCCGAGCTGCTCGACGCTATTCATTATTTTGGGATCGGGAGCCATAGTTGTTATTGTAAAGTTTTCTGTAGTCTCTATCTCAAGTATAGAAGTCTGGCTCAGGCTTGAGATTTACAGAAAGCCGAACTCCGATACAAAAGGGTTTGAGGAACAGTAACTAGGGGCTGCTGAATAAGTGTAGGGGTGTAGGGGTGTAGGGGTGTAGGGGTGTAGGGGTGTAGGGGTGTAGGGGAGCTTCGCGCTTCGCTCAGAATGATATTCGATAACGCAACTTGGTATAAATGGATGAATCTCGCGATCGCACCCCAGTTACCAACATGCGATCGCGCCCTGGATTAACTAGCTTGCTGAGACTCCTCTAAGAACGGATAATCTGTATATCCATGCTCATCACCCCGATAAAAGGTAGAGCGATCATAATCGTTTAGGGGAGCATTCAGCTTAAACCGCTTGGGTAAGTCAGGATTGGCAGTGACATCCTCCCACACCAAATTGAAAATTATGGTGTGGGCTTCCCCCAAATCACTTTGAGGATTTCCTGGTTATTCCCTTTCGGGGTTGCGCCACTTGGATGGTTTTGGCTTTCGCCAACCCCCGGTAGATCGGCTGCACAGGCACTTTCGATTCCCGTCTGTCCAACGGTACTGATTAGCTCTATTCCTCGGTTTCTGATGACTTGACCACTAGCTACGTCGCGGTCAGTTTTAAAACCGCAATGGGGACAATCATGTACCCGGTAATCCAAGTCTTTTTTGACTTCACCTTTACATTCAGGACACTCCTGAGAAGTGCCTCTGGCATCAACAACAGCAAAAAACTTTCCACGCTTCCAACACACATATTGGGTGATGGTGCGGAATTGACCAAACCCCGCATCAAGCATTTGCTTACCCAACATCCCTTTTTAAGCGAACATTGAGTTACCTAAATTGACCTTGGGGAGTCGTGTATCCCAGCACGCTCATCACAGATTACAGTGTGGGTCTTACGACCTCCCCAAACCCCTGTTAAGTCAATGTCATGAAAATTATCCAGTCATTTAATTTTATGGAATAAACGTTCCAGAATAGTTAAAAAAAAGAGTTGAATTAGTCGAGAACCGAGAGCGCTACCTGAGCAATACTCCGCAAAGCCTCCCGATCTGGGTTAACTTTAGAGGTAACCCGCAAGCCTTGTAAGGTACAGGTAAGGAAACTGGCTAAAGCGTTTAGGTCATGTTTATTGCTGAGTTCTCCTTTATCTTTTGCCCTGAGTAACGCTTGATAAAAAGCCCGTTCAATCCGTTCCAGATGGGTGGCGATACGAGTCGCGGTATCGGGATCATGGGGACAGAGTTCAACCGCTGTATTGGTGATTAAACAGCCTCGCCGTTGAACATCTGTAACCGCTCGCTCAATCAGAGTATAGAAATGATCAATAATGGCTGACTTAGAGGCGTCCGGGGCTTCGAGTCGGGCGATCGCATTCTTAACCACGGTTTTATCATAATGTGCGATCGCGGATTTAAATAAAGCGCGTTTATCACCAAAGGTATCATAGAGACTCCCTCGGTTAATGCCCATATTTTTGACCAAAACTTGGATTGACGTTCCTTCGTAACCATAGCACCAAAACGTTTCCATGGCTTTCTCCAACGCTTCCTCTCGGTCGAACTCTTTGTGTCGAGCCATCACTCTCGTATTTGCTTCTAGGAAGACTTTACCGTTTCTGGAACGAATAGTCAAGTATTTTTTTAAGGATATAGGGAATAGGAGATTTAGAGTCCTAATTCATCAGACATTTCGTCTATTTTCAGGGAATTCTCAGAGTATCCGTTTAGGATAATCATAACGATGCACCTGGGATGGCGCATGATTGATCAGATAGGTCAACACAGGAGAGACAACTGAATGCAACGCCAATTCTGTCCCCGAAACCCGAGAAAGCTATACAAGCTAACCCTATTCACGCTGCTGGCGGTTGGTACAACATTACTAATTGCCGCCAATCCCGCCTTGGCGCAGGAATCAGCCACGGGTTCAGGATTCAATCCCCAAGCCTGGTTACGCAACGCTTTGCAGTGGATTCAAGATCTCGGTCCCGTTGGTGCGATCGCGTTTATCGTACTTTATATTATTGCCACCGTAGCATTTCTGCCCGGTTCCATCCTCACTCTAGGCGCTGGCGTTGTCTTTGGCGTTGTTTTGGGTTCTATCTATGTGTTTATTGGCGCAACCCTGGGAGCAACCGCCGCCTTCTTGGTAGGGCGGTATTTGGCGAGGGGTTGGGTAGCGCAGAAAATTGCTGGGAACGAAAAATTTAAAGCGATTGACGATGCAGTGGGTGGGGAAGGATTTAAAATCGTTTTATTAACCAGACTGTCGCCTGTGTTTCCCTTTAATTTATTAAACTACGCTTATGGGTTAACTGGGGTTTCGTTGAAAGACTACTTTTTCGGTTCTGTGGGTATGATTCCCGGAACGATTATGTACGTTTATATTGGTTCTTTAGCGGGTAGTCTAGCGATGGTGGGGACAGAAGCACAACCGACTAATCCGGCGGTGCAATGGACAATTCGGATTATTGGATTTATCGCCACCGTTGCTGTTACTGTATATGTCACCAAAGTTGCTAAAAAAGCCTTAGATGAAAAAGTCTCGGATGATGTGGTTCTCGATGAAAGCGTTTCTGATTAGTTTTGAATGTTCTAGACGTGGTATTTGAGTCTGTAGGGGCGGGTTTTACAACTATCTTTTTTTGTCACCCATAAGTAACTAAACCCGCCCCGATCAAAGTGAGAGACTAAAAAAAATCACCTTTTCCCCAATCACTAAGTACCTGGACAGAAATTCTGTACCCTGTACTAATAAATGTTAACAAGCCTAAAACCCTTACTGTTCCCTGTTCCCTGTTCCCTGTTCCCTGTTACACACCGAGCGTGTTACCGAGCGAAGCCGAGGTAAGCCGAGGTAAGTCGAGGTGTTCCCTCATCTCAACCGTTAACTTTAGTTTTGTCTGACTACTTATTAAGGAGTAACTGATGACATCAACATCTGAGAGAGTAATTGTCCCGCCAATGGATGAATATAACCAGCAATTGGTTTCCTATGTTCATCCACCGGATTGGGTTAATCCCAAACCCGCCGAGCGTTATGATCTGGTGGTAATTGGTGCAGGAACGGCGGGATTAGTCACCGCCGCCGGTGCTGCTGGAATGGATATTGGCTTAAAAGTTGCCTTAGTCGAACGCCATCTCATGGGTGGGGATTGTTTAAATGTGGGATGTGTGCCATCTAAATGTATTATTCGCTCATCCCGTGTTGTCGCCCAGATGAAAGAAGCGGGAGATTTTGGAATTCGTCCTCCTGAACAGATTGATATTGATTTTACCGCCGTCATGGAACGGATGCGGAAACTCCGGGCTGGAATTAGTCATCATGATTCAGCCCAACGCTTTAAACAAACCTATAATATTGATGTTTTCTTAGGAGAAGGATCGTTTCAAGATTCTAATACTATTGCTGTTGGGGATAAGCTTTTGCGGTTTAAAAAAGCCGTAATTACGACAGGGGCTAGGGCTGTACGACCGCCCATTGATGGCATAGAAGAAACAGGATTTCTAACCAATGAAACTGTCTTTTCCTTAACCGAACGCCCCAAACGCCTGGCAGTCATTGGCGGAGGGCCCATTGGCTGTGAATTGGCACAAGCATTCCGTCGTTTAGGCTGTGAGGTAATTCTTTTCCATCGCCATTCTCACCTTTTAAATAAAGAAGATACTGACGCCGCCGAAATTGTGCAGAATGTGTTTCAAAAAGAAGGCATTCGCTTAGTCTTAGATTGCCAGATGAAACGGGCAATCAAGATGGATGAAGGTAAGTTACTGCACTATACCTGTAATGGTCAGGATGAGTCGATCATTGTTGATGAAATTTTAGTGGGTGCAGGGCGTGCGCCAAATATAGAAGGGTTGAATTTAGACGCCGTTGGCGTGGAGTACCACCGCAAAGGGATAAAAGTTAATGATTATCTACAAACAACGAATCGGAATATTTATGCGGCTGGTGATATTTGTATGAAATGGAAATTCACCCATGCCGCGGATGCAGCGGCGCGAATTGTAATTAAAAATACGTTGTTTTCTCCCTTTGGCTTAGGGCGATCTAAACTCAGTGATTTAGTCATGCCTTGGGTAACCTATACTGACCCTGAAATTGCCCATGTCGGCATGTATGAAGATGAAGCTCAGGAAAAGGGAATGAAGGTGAGTACGATTAAGATACCATTTAATACGGTAGATCGTGCGATCGCGGATGGGGAAGAGGACGGATTTGTGAAAATCCATCATCAGAAAGGTTCGGATAAAATTTTAGGGGCAACAATCGTGGCGCGTCATGCAGGGGAGATGATTAGTGAAGTGACAACGGCGATTGTGGGAAACGTGGGGTTGAGTAAGCTGAGTGGTGCGATTCATCCTTATCCGACGCAAGCGGAAGGGATTAAGAAAGCGGCTGATGCGTATCGGCGCACACTGCTGACACCCAATACAAAGCGCTTTTTAGGGTTACTCACTAAGTTTTCTTAGAAAGTTTGTAGTAAGTTTGTAGTAAGTTTGTAGTAAGCGCTTTAGCGCTGATGGCACTAAAGTGCCGACTACGAACGAACGAGCAATCAATCAATCAGGATTCAACTGGATAGGACATGAGTATGTGTTTCGCAATAACGGCGATCGCAATACATTGCCCAGGCTATACCCACTATACCCGTAAGCGAACCGGTGATTGCCGCACAAGCGCCCCAACCTGCCAGTCCTACCCAGTCAGACACTTCTTTGAGCAAGGCGGTACTCCCTCTAGCTACCCCATACGCCGTTCCCGCCCCGACAAGAGTGACTAAACCCAATTCGGTTAGCATTCCCAAAAGATCTTTCTGGGATAAATCTTCCTGAAAATAGATCTTCCAAATCGTGGTATACATCAAAATATCAGAAGCTGCTACCAGGATTTGTTTCGGTATCTCCGCACAGGGAGTTGGTGCAGCACAAGCCGTACCGCCACCCGCCGCATATCCTGCGATCGCCCATAAGGTTTCTAATCGCTTCTTGCCTAGACTACTCAAGGACTATCTCCTGCAATGCTACTAGAGTCGAGGATTTTTTCTGTTATAGCCCAGCAAAGTTAAGTAAAGATTAACATTTTCTAAAGAATTACACAGATGGGCGGGTAGGGGCGGGTTTTACGGATAACATTTTGGCACCAACCACTAACCTGACTAAACCCACCCTTTTCAGGGTACAGAGGTGCGGAGGTGCAGAGGTGCGGAGGTGTAGGGGCGGGTTTTACCGATAACATTTTGGCACAAACCCATAACTTGACTAAACCCGCCCTTTTCAGGGTGCGGGGGTATAAGGGTTAAGTCAGGGCGGGTTTTGCACAAACGTTATCATCAAAGCGAAAAGAAAATCCCTAAACCCGCCCCTACAAACCAGGTTTCCTCAAACGCAGCGAAGAGTCAAAACCTTCAATTGTCAACCACAATCACCAACTTACCCACAACATGACCTTGTTCACTCTCCTGATGCGCCTTAGCAACCGCAGAGAGAGGATAGGTTTGGGCAATGACTGGGCGAACTTTCTGAACTTCAATCAGTTCTTTCAGAGACTTTAAATCCAAACCATTGGATTTGAGAACCACAACTTTAGCTTTTTTTCCCGGAAGAACCGCCGTGACAAAACTCTCCAGGAAATTACCCGGATAGGGCTGAGTCGTAATATAGACACCATTGGGTTGCAAACAGTCTTGACAATTCCAGAAGGATTGATTGCCGACCACATCGAAAATAATATCGTACTTAGCAGTATCCTTAGTAAAATCCTGCTGAGTATAGTCAATCACTCGGTCAGCACCCAATTGTTTCACGAACTCACTATTTTTACCACTACAAACCCCTGTCACCTGAGTGGCAAACGCCTTGGCAATTTGTACCGCTAAGGTACCCACACCACCCGACGCGCCGTTAATCAGCACGTTGTACCCCGTTTTAATTTTTCCCTCATCTCGCAAGGCTTGCAGCGCTGTGAGTCCGGCTAAGGGAACAGCCGCCGCTTCTTTGTGGCAAAGCTTTTCGGGTTTTGGACAAGCCGCTTTTTCCGACAAAACCGCATACTCCGTATAAGCACCACCCGTGAGATTATCAAGACAGGCATAGATTTGGTCTCCGGGTTGAAACCGAGTTACAGCCGTTCCCACGTCTACAACTTCCCCAGAAATATCAAATCCCAAAATCATAGGAAAGCTATAGCCAGTTAAGAGTTGCAACGTTCCCTGTCTGATTTTCCAGTCAATGGGATTAACGCTGGTAGCATGGACTTTGACCAATATCTCATGGGTTTTGACGGGTGGAGTTGGCAAGTCTATAACTTGTAAGACATCCGTGCCACCATACTGATTAATTGCAACAGATTTCATTAACTATTCTTTCTCCACAAAGATTATTACCAATTCTTCTAAAATGTAACAATACTCTCTAGAACAATATCTCAGTCTTGAGGAAGACTCTGAACGTGAGTTAATAATCAATAGTATAGTTGTCAGATGCTTTCGTGAACAGGATTGATTCGTGATGAGTACTAATACTCAACTCCCCATCCCCTCCCATTTCAACTCCAATCACGTTGGAGATGTCTGGCGTGTTCCCTATCAAGAGCGGGTCAACCAAGCCGAAGCTTGGGCAAAACAGCATCATCTCCAGCCCGCCCATGAAGATGAAACCCGGATTGGTTTATTGCTAATCGATGTGCAGAATACCTTTTGTATTCCCGACTTTGAATTATTTGTCGGTGGTCAATCGGGTACGGGAGCAGTTGATGATAATGTAAGATTGTGTGAATTTATCTACCGCAATTTAGGAGTCATCACCGAAATTGCGGCGACGATGGATACCCATACCGCGATGCAAATTTTTCATCCTATATTTTGGATTAACGATGCTGGAGAACATCCACCCGCAATGACTAATATCTCTATGGAGGACGTAGAAAAAGGGGTGTGGAAAATTAACCCAGCCGTTGTACCTCGGATTCGCCAGGGTGATGAGAAATGGTTACAAGATTATGCCCTACATTATGCCAAGACGCTCAATTGCGATAGTAAATATCCATTAATTATCTGGCCCTACCATGCCATGCTGGGCGGAATTAGTCACGCTTTAGTGTCTGCGGTGGAAGAGGCTTGTTTATTCCATAATGTTGCTCGTCAAAGTCAGACCCATTTTGAAATGAAAGGGAGTCATCCGCTGACTGAAAATTACTCGGTTCTCCAGGCGGAAGTTCTTTTCGACCAGAATGACGAACCTATTGCCCAAAAGAACACGCCGTTTATGGAAAAATTGTTAGAGTTTGACCAGTTAATTATTGCTGGTCAAGCCAAGAGCCATTGTGTGGCTTGGACTATTGATAACTTGCTGGGTGAAATTCAAGCCAGAGATCCTAAGTTAGCCGAGAAGGTTTATTTACTGGACGATTGTACGTCTCCGGTTGTGGTTCCTGGGGGTGCGGATTTTACGGAACAAGCTGAGGCGGCGTTTCAACGGTTTGCTGATGCGGGAATGCATTGTGTAAAATCGACTGAACTTATTGATTGAACGTTGGGCAAAAAACAGCAAAAAACTTGCAATAAATTAGGGTTGGAATCAGGGCGGGTTTCGTTTTTGATTTTGAGGTGGGGAGGGCAGGTTTTGTTTTTGTTTTTGAGGTGAGGAGGGCGGGTTTTGTTTTTGATTTTGAGGTGACTATCTAATTGAGTCCCTAAACCCGCCCCTACAAATTGTCCCTAAACTTGCCCCTACATCTATGGCGTGCGATCGCACTAAAAATAGGCTGGTTTTTTCATCGGGTTCAAGGTTAATATAAAACTCTGATATCGGGGCATAACATCCAGTGTATGGGTGGTTTTAGGAACAAAATTAACCGAGAAACCCAGAACCGTTATACAAAACAATTACTGCTCTACCTTGCCGAAATTTCCGATAACTGAAATTGGATAAACAAGGGTCTATGATCACCCCCTAAAAAAGAACCGATATATCGATCTACAATAGTAATACCCTGACTATAAATGCAAAGATCAATAGGAATACCTAGCACAGGTGGCAAGGAAGCGGGCCACGTTGATTGGACACCATACCCTGATTCAGAACTCAGCAGTACACCCTCTTTTTTCAACTGATGAAAACGAGCCGACCAAGGTGTAGTATTGAAATCACCGATAATCAAAACATTTCGTCCTGAATAAGTTTGCTGGGCGCGACTCCATTCAGCAACAGCCGCTAATTCTGTTTGTTGAAACGCCGATGTGCCAGCATTACGGGAACGGGTAACATGTAAACTCAGCAGCGCCACCTCTTGTCCACTAATGTCCAAAAGGGCTTCAATCATGGGACGTGGAGAATAGTGCGGGAGGTTAACCACGTTCGCTGAAATTACCTGAATATCGCTATCGGCGGCGAGTAAAAATGCCGAACCATGGGTATTCTTCATCGGGTGAGAATACACGATTTTATATTGAGGTAAAGCGGTAGTTAGACGGCGTTCTAGTTCTGGTGTTAATTCTTGCAGTAATAGAATATCAACGGGATGCTTGCGTAAGTAGGTAAATGCTACTGTGTGATCAGGCAATGTGGCATCTAAGTTATAGTGCAGCGCTGTGAATGAAGGGGTAGATAGAGATAGAGGTAATGGTTTACCGAAATAAAGGGGAGCAAAGGTTGTCAAATTAAGCAGCAGTGGTATCAGAACCAGCCAACCTAATTGATGGAATCGGGCAACGAGTAATGGCAAACAACACACTAAAATAAGTGCATATTGGGGACGGGGATGGCTTAGTAACTCTCCAATCCACCATTGTTGTGCTAATGTTCCGACAAGTGTGGATGCTGTTATGCAAACGGCGAGAATCAGCGCACCGAAACAGGCAAGATTGTATAGAGGCTTCATATTATGAATTATAATTTTCTATTCCCTATTCCCTATTCCCTATTCCCGGTTAAGAGTTCCCTAATCTCAACCGTTAACTTTGATTGTGTCCACCCACTTAGGCATTACGGCAAATCTGACGCCGAGGAACCCTCATAATCATTAGCCAAGCAGTGATATAGTTGATAATTATAACCATCCACCCATACCTGATACTGAGAAGAATCTTCCGCATAACAGTTTGGTAAATCGGTGACTGTTGCTTTAAAATTGACCAGCCATATATCTAGAGGGCGTGGTTGTTGAGCTAGTGTTTGTGCAAGAGTAATTGAGGCGGGACAGGTTGACGCTTGACAGCGATATTGGTCTTGATGAGCCAGGAGAAATTGGGGATTCTTGATTGCAGATGAGTCATGATTCATCAACTCCCAAGCAATTCCCATCATTTCCCCTGTTTGCACTAAGGTATTATGGGTAGTCGCGATAAGAACGGGTGAAGAGGATGCTTGCTCAATAATTGGCACTAAAAGGTCGGGACGATAATATTTTTGATAGCCTAAGTTATTAACCACCGTAATCCCACTTAATACTCCCATTACTCCCACCATCACGACGACAAGTTGACCCCGGTTTCGCCAAAGGGAAAAGTTGTGTAATTTGTGAGACGTTTTCCCGATAACAGCTAACGCGGCGGCGATTAATAGGATGACAGCCGGAAAATAAACAAAGTGATATCGTGCGCCTCTGGTCAAGTCTTTGCCTAGAATATAAGTAATACCAAAAAATAGCGCGATCGCACTCAAGACAAACCCCGCTAAAACCCCAGTCTGCCAGCGCGTTTCAGCTTGTCGCACCAAGGTTTTACCTCCCCGATAAACAAAGGGAATAACCCAGACAAAGAACCCAATCATCACCGCCCCAGACACCAGCACAACCCCTAATGACGAGGATTCCACAGGTAACAGCGACACCATCGTAATCCAAGCCGCCAACGTCTGAAAAATCGGATTAATCCAACTCAATAGACTTTCCCGGTTCAGCATCATCCAATCCGCCATCTGGGATTCATACCCTCCCTGCAGTACAGGTATCCACACCAAACCACCAATTCCTGTTCCCATCGCCGCCGCAAAAATCCGCCACCAATTCAACGGTTTTGGGGCTAAATTCTTGTCTGGGTATGACTCCACGGGCGTTTCCCTACCGTTTATCCCTGGTTTCCACCCAACACGATAATGCCACAACCCCAATCCCATCAGGGCAATTCCTTCAGCAAAAAGGGTCAAACTAAAAAAATAGTGGGTAGCGATACCCAAACTATTCACTAGAACCCAAACTAATACCACCTTAATCGGTAAAGGTGTGCGGCTTTTGAGATGCTGTACCGCCACAACAAAGCAACTCAGGGAAGCGATAACCCAAATAATACCTAAAGTATAATGACGGGCTTCCTGTGCCAAATAAATCCCAAACGGAGACAGCGCCATCATCGCGGCGGCGAATTGCGCCACAACCTGAGAACGAAACGCCAGCCAGCCTAATCCATACATGGCTGGGATAGAGAGAACACCCAAAAAAGCCGGGAGCGATCGCGCCGCCCAAAGTGAGATATACTCTCCTGAAGTGGGAAATAACTGCATCCACTTATGCGCCAGCATAAAATAAAGTGGCGGATGGTGATCCTCGGTTAACAGCTTCTGCCAGACTAAACCCACGCCAGCGTCAGGGTTAGGTTTTAGAGGATGCAACAATGTTTCTAGGGAAATAGCTTGGTCAAGGGGTACAGCCTGAAAACTATTGCCCAAGCTAAATACCAGCGTCGCAAACTCATCCGTCCAAGGGGACTTCAGGGTAAGATTGGTGAAGCGCAACGCCGCACCAATGACAATCCATACCAGTAGCAGGAGTAGATTAAACTTTTTTCGGGGCTGTAAAATATTCAACGGGAACAGAGGAATAATGTTTGTAGTTGCGCTGTCTTCGCCATCAAAGCTAGCATCACCTACAACCAACCTTTAAGTCAATGCCAAGCTCATTAGAACGGGTTAAATTAAAAGTTTGTAGTTGCGCTGTCTTCGCCATAAAAGTCAGCCTCACCTCCAACCAACCTGGAAAACAAAGCCCAGTTCATTAGGACAGGTTTAATTGTCCAGTTAATAATAACCAACAAGAGCAATTTTTGTTTTGCCGTTATCAGTAAGCCAGGGCGGGTTTAGTTTTTGCGTTATCGGTGAATAGCTGACTTTAGTTCCTAAACCCGCCCCTACAGAGTTCCTAAACCCGCTCCTAAAATTGTGCCTAAAGCCACCTCTACTATGTTTCTAAATCGTGGCACATCTTATTTGATAAATTAGAATTACATCCAGAAACTGTAGGGGCGCATGGCGTGCGCCCGATTCAACAATTTTAGCTTGACCACGACATTATCGTGAGGAGAACGAAGCGTAACGCACCATTAATCAAGTTCCCTTTGCCCAACGTTATCGGTAAGACACATCTCTACATCTAGATTAACCTTCTAGGCGACATTTTTGATCATCCCGACACTCTAAACCCTGTTGACGTTGGGCAACTAAGGTGGCTAGACTGGGGCGTCCTGTCAGTTTGAGGCGTAAGTTTGCCCAGATAGTATAAATTTGATTGGCTAAACCATTGAGGATGGGTAGGCTAGTTGGGGCATATATCCAACCCATCCCTAGAATCTCGTATACAGTACGAAATACTTCAATATCTTTGATAATTTTACCATCTGGTAATATTGCATGAATACGCCCCATTGCCGTTTCATAATCAACCCCGCTATTGTCTTCAGGATTATAGGATTCATCGGCAATATCGACAAATTTCACTAATCCTCTACCCGCATCCCGTTCTTGGAGAAAGTTAACTTCTCGTAGACACAAGGGACACTCACCATCATAGAGTAGCTTGATTTGCCAGGATGGGGCTTGTGGATTGGATCGGGTTAGGGTTTCAGCGCTAGACATCAATATTTTTCTTCGTTTGTCAACGGTTTTATCGCTATATTAATAAATCTTAATAAATAGGGGTTGCCCTGTCAACTTATCTCTGTTACCGTCTAAGGTAGAATCTGTCATGCTGAGCAGAATGCAGTGAAACGGAATGACGCTCGCGCATCTGTCCAGATTCTCGTATCTCGTTCCTCGCTATAGCTTCGCTTCACGCAACGCTGTTCCTAGACATGATAGAACGCAACTTGGTATTAGTCCAAATTGGTCATGGGTGTTAAGTAGGAGGTGCTTGTGCGATCGCGGCGCAAGTTGGCTTGGCTAGGGGTGTGAATGTGGGGAATCGGGTGAGGTGATTCTCGCTGGTCAAGTCGGGATTGCCAATCAAGCAACATAAGGAAAGATAAGTAGTCGGACAAAAGAAAACAGCACGCCCACGCTTGTTTTGTAAACAAGCATGCTTTTTATATGGAAGCGATAAAATACAACAGGGCAGGGAAGAATATCAATGACTGAAGTTACCCTTCGCGGTTTAGAAGTCTCGGACTGGCAAGATATTGCCGAAATTTATCTTTCTCCGAAATGTTTATTTTTTGCTTCCCAGCTACCCTATCAATCCCGCCAAGACTTCCAACAACGAACGGAAAAGATTGTACGAGAAGGATATGGGTTAGTGGCAGTTGTGGGAGGAAAAGTGATCGGGATAGTCAATCTCACTCTCTTCCAAGGCAGTCGTTCCCATGTTGGAAAAATCAGTATAGCTGTACGAGATGATTATCAAAATCAGGGCATTGGCTCCCAACTTCTCGAAGCGATTATTGATGTAGCTGAAAAATGGCTTAATCTCCAACGATTGGAGTTAGGGGTATATTGCAACAACAATCCCGCGATTGCGCTTTACAAGAAATACGGTTTTGAGATAGAGGGAACGCTGAAGAAATCTGACTTTCGTGATGGCGTTTACATTGATGCTTATTTCATGGCAAGAATTCGAGATGAATAATTTGCCCATAAGTGTATCAGTGCCTATTCTTAAGCAACATGAGTTGATAAATACTGCTGAATTGGCTGCAATAAAATTCCTAATATTTTATCCACTTCCTTAATATGATAGTCAACAGCATCAATAAAAACTGACTTCCCTGCCAAGGTTAAAAACTTCCAAATCGTACCCGTCGTGACAGCACCATAAATCATCGGGATTTCATGGGCAGCCCGTTGATTAAACAACTGCGCTCCTAGCATTGTTGCCACACATTGACCCAATCCCCCGATAATATTCTCATTTTTTGCTTCCACAACAATAATTACAGGAGTGCTAATGAAATACTGTTCAGATGAGGCGCTAATAATAAAATCACAGTATCCATTCAATCCCAATTCTTCATCAACGTTAAAATCGGTTCCTGAAAATAAACTGACCTGAGCATTTAACTGGCGCCTCACCTCGGTTAAAATTTGAGAAATAAGTAATTCAGAACGTGCTTTTTCTGTATTAATGGCTGTTGCCAGCAGAATATAGTCAGGCAAGAGTAGGGATAAAATTTCTGAGGAGTTGGTTGGCTCTACTTGAGCAAAAACATTTTGATTTTCAGTAAATGTTAAATCAAACTCCTCTTTGACTTTGGCTAAACTAAAGTTACTGTATGCCATTTTTACTGCCTCTAAAACTATCCATTGAAGCTATCCGGTTGAGTGAAGTCATTAGCTGCCTGTTAACGCTGGGGCGGGTTGGGTTGAGCCGTTATCCGTTACCAACACAGAGACTGTCTAAACCCACACCCACCATAAGACTACCTGATTTTAGGCTGGCGACTGGACAAACTTGGGTGATAAGGCGAAGGATTCCCCAAAGGAAAACTTAAGCGCAGACGAGAGCGATTTTTGCTTCACGGGTAACTCAATCACAAACTCTGTCCCTTGTCCCGGTTGAGAAATACAGGTCAATTGTCCCCCATGTTTATCCACCACAATTGAGTGGGAAATTGATAAGCCTAAACCCGTCCCTGTGCCAATGGGTTTGGTGGTAAAGAAGGGATCAAATATTTGGTGTTGAATCGCTTCGGGGATACCCGGACCATTATCCTTGATCCGAATAATTACCCGTTCAATCGGTTGCGAGTTCTGGGGTTCGTTTTCTGGTGACTCCTCCAATGGTACAACGGGTAATTGAGAACTCACTGCCGTACATATCGTAATTTTGCGGGGTTCTGGGTGGGTGTCTAAGACATCAATGGCATTCCCCAGGATATTCAAAAACACCTGATTAAGCTGACTGGCGTAGCATTCCACCGATGGCAAGTTGCCATAGTGTTTGTCAACCTGAATTTCTGGATGATTCAGTTTTGATTTGAGTCGATGCTGTAAGACAAGTAACGTGCTTTCAATCCCGTCATGGATATCCACTGGCTTAATCTCCGCCTCATCCAAACGGGAGAAATTCCGCAGGGATAAGACAATTTGGCGGATGCGATTGGCACCTTCTTCCATGGAGTTCAAGAGTTTGGGAAAGTCTGCCCTAACAAAGTCTAAATCAATCGCCTCAATCTCGGCTTGAATTTCGGCAACAGGTTGGGGATAATGCCTAGCATAAAGTTGCAATAAATGCAACAATTCTGTCCCATATTGACGAGTATAGGTAATATTCCCGGCAATGAAACCAATCGGGTTATTGATTTCGTGGGCAATACCCGCCACCATCTGACCCAAGCTAACCATTTTTTCCTGTTGAATCAGTTGGGTTTGCGTCTTTTTGAGTTGATCTAAGGTGTGCTGGAGATCCTGGTTTTTGACTCTCAACTCCTGTTCCGATTTCTGCAAGGCTTCCTCCGCCTGTTTGCGATCGCTAATATCCCGGATAATTGTGGAAAACACCTCCACCTCTCCAGTTGCGCCGGGATGCGCCATCACCACTTGAGATACGGGAATTTCCCAACCATTTTGGTGCAGGAGTGAGGTTTCACCTTGCCATACTTTGTCCTGGATCACGGTGGGTAAGGCTTCGGCGAACAACCGTTGGTTCACCGACTGGGGATGGAAATCCCACATCCGCAGATGGCTGATCTCCTGATCTGGATCAAGTCCCACCAATTGCCGCCCCGCCTTATTAATATAGAGAAGCGTCCCATCCGGTTCACACATACTGACAAAATCGGTGGTACTTTCCAAAATCGCCGTCAATCGCGCCGTTTTTTGTTCTGCTTGCTTGCGCTGGGTGATGTTGGTACTGGTACTCACCACCCGATAAATCTGCCCCTGTTGATCACGCAGGGGGGTTAATGTGGTAATCCACCACCGTTCTTGTCCCTGTACACTAAAACATTCTTCATAGGATAGGGATGTTCCCGTCTGGACACAGGTTGTGTAATGTTCAGTTATCGTGATTGCCCGATCCGGCGGTAAGATCGCACCGAGGGGTTGATTCCGTAACTGTTCGGCGGGGATACCGATTAACTGTTCGTAAGCGGGATTCACATCCACATAACGGAATTCCCAGGATCGATCAGGTTCACTCTGGTGTTGATGAACATCGACGACACTAATGGAGTTTTCCACACCATTGAGGATGCTGCTTAAAAATTGTTCTCTCTCTTGTAAGGCTTCCTCGGCTTGTTTGCGATCGCTAATATCGGTAATCATTCTAAGTACGCCGACAAATCCTCCTTGATCATTAAATAGTGGCGTCGCCGAAATAATCGCCCATAGATTTGATCCATCTTTGCGGCGAAACTTGAAATCGTAGCGTTCCTGGATTCCTTGACGGCGACGTTCTAAGTAGGTTTGGATCAGCGGTTGGGATTCGCTGTCAATAAAATCAAACAGCGATCGCCCCTGCATTTGTGCGATCGTATACCCTAGCATTTGCGCCATGCGACTATTGGCGAAGGTGATTTGGTTATTCTCATCAAACACCCAAACCCCTTCGGATGCGGTTTCCACGATACAGCGATAATGACGTTCCGATTCTCGTAGGGCGGCTTCGGCTTGCTTGCGTTCTGTGATGTCTTCAAAAATCCCTAATAGATACTGGGGTGTATCGGTTTCATCCAGCAAGGGGACTTTCTTGGTATTAACGATGCGTTCGCCGCGATGGGGCGTGTTCAAGGGGGCTTCGGGAATATCGACTAACGTACCCCCCATGAGAATTTGTCGATCCTTCGCCCGTAAGAGTCGGGCGTTCTGGTAGGGTAAAAAATCATAGTCACTCTTACCCAGAACTTGGGCTTTCGAGTAACCCAAGAGTTCTTCGCTGGTTTTGTTCCAGTACATCACCTGCAACTCGTTGGCATCTTTAATAAAGACACCCACTGGGAGATTCTCGATCACGGAGTTGAGAAAGGCTTGGGTTTCCCGCAGTTGAAGTTCTGTTTGTTTGCGATCGCTAATATCCAGGATCACGCCATCCCGCCATTGGACGACACCATTCTCATCCCGCGTCCCTTGACCTTTATCATAGATCCAAGCGATTTTGCCATCGGCGCGGACAATCCGGTACTCCAGCATATAGGGGTGTTGGTTGTCAATACTTTGCCCCACGCTTTCTTTCACGCGACGGCGATCGTGAGGGTGGATAATACTGTCAAAGGAACGGATGCGATCGCCAATAAACTCTGACGCCTCATAGCCAGAAATATCCTGAATCGCTGAACTCACAAACGTCATCATCCCCGTCGAGTTCCAGGTACAACGATAGACAGCGCCCGGAATATTGGCAACTAACGCCTGAAATTGGGCTTCGCTGTGTTGGTGCGATTCCTGTGCCTGTTGGTCTTTGGTGGAGTTGGGGGTAGATTCAAGGGAATTGGGTAAAATAGCCATGATTTTCTCCACACTCAGATGCGTGGCTCAACTATTGCGAGGGTTTTGCGGGAGTGAACGGTTGAATGCTTAAAATTTTATTAAATTTTCTCGCCTTTAACATAAAAAATGTTAATCGATGTTAACGTTTGCCATTATGCACATTCATGTAACTAATTGTAAAGTCCTTAGCTCAAATCGCCTGTCATCTACCACACACACCCAGTTTCCTCAGTGGTAGGTGTTGTCAGTGCCAGGAATGGTCAATGGAAAGATTCTGATTCGAGGAGAGGTTGACCATTGGTAACCAACCAACTCACCCATGATAAGGCAAGTTCTTAAATCGAGCTACATCTACTGATTTTTCTCTGATGAAAGCGATCGCACTCGGTATGAACAGGGGAGTTGTCTTAAATCTAATGGCACTGAAATCAGCCGGAGGGAATCGCCGAAACCTTTGATATACCGTAGTGGCGTGGCACGGCACACCTTAATTGGTGGATTAGAATTGTAGGGGCGCATGGCGTGCGCCCAATTTCACGGTCAAATCTATTCCACAATTTTAGCTGTGTCAGTCCAGTAGCGTGGGCATTGCCCACCTGCTTTAAGTCCGTGGCACTCGTGTTAAATCGGTAGGCACAATCAAAATTAACGGCGGGGATTTTCATGCGTCATCCTCCCTACCCATTCCTAATTTCAATGCGTGACGGCTGAAAGTTTTCTCAATCTCAACGGTCCACTTTAATCGTGTCCGACTCCTTAAGAGTAACGATCAAACCCAGCTAATCAAGTCGCTCTTGTTACGTTAATTCTCGCCACCTACTTGATCTGACTTCCCAATCACTAATATCCAAAATTCTATCGAAAATTTGTTAAAATTGATACCAAATACCAGAGAATATAAACAAAAGGTAAGTTTCTTAGCTTATTGGAGTATATATTTCAGTTAATTAGACTACAAAATAAGCTCATTTTTACAGAAAAAATTCCCCTATCTAGAGATAGACAACTTGCCACGCTCCAACTGTTTTATGGGTGAATCAGCCAACAACTTAACGAAACCAATAGCGCTGTACTCCCTACAAATTCTCTGTAATTAGACAGTTCAGGAGTGGCAAGCTGCCAATGTAATGGGATCGCTATCTTGTCACTGTTTAGTAACCTACAAGTAAGCTTTGCATAAAACTGATGCAAGTTTTAAATCGCCTAATATGACGCTTCATCGCCAAAATCAATCAGTCGAGATCAAAATAGGTCAAATCCTCCTCTCAGACATTAAAATCGGGCATTTCTTAGCAAAAACAGCACTTTTGAGCCAGAATTGAGACGTACCTGGCTTAGAGTAAGCCAAGTTTCACTTTGATATAGTTTGACAGCGTTCGCTTGTCTTTCTCGGCTTCCTGTTTAAGCTGCTGCTTTTGCTCGACAGTCACTTTGATCGTAATCGTGGTTCGTTTCATCTACGTCTAGTCACCTCAGATTCTATACAGTAATACTTTAGTATAAAAAAGTATTAAAAAGTGTTACCTAATAAAAGAAATCTTAAGAAACCAGGAATTGCTCAGATTGAACAAATATCCTGAAGGGGAAAAGTAATAATTTGATTATAAAGATTTTTGATAAGCATAAAGAAAATGCCATGAATCGATCAGAGATTTGAGGCAACGATCTATAGCGACTCATCGGTGACAGTTGTCTATTTTAGAATTTGCCGACATTCAATCCCTAGGCAATTCATCGGCAATCTAAAGGTTTCCGCTTGAGTCCAGGATTTTACTTATTAACGATTAAAGTTTGCAGTGTTTTCCGTGTGTTATGGCTTATAAACTTTCCCAAAGTTGTACTGGGTGTGATACCTGTCGTGTCCAATGTCCAACGGGTGCAATCAAAGTCAAGGATAACCAGACGTGGATTGATCCGAATCTGTGTAACAACTGTGAAGGGTATTATCCTGAACCTCAATGTGTGATTCACTGTCCCATCAGTTCCCCCGTTCCCGCCCATGGGAAAAAGGGACGATACAAGCTGAATCAAAGACCTGCTACCAGTCCGGACTTATTTGCCGATGACAAAACCAACCCATTTGCCTCCTCCATCGTCATCTGGGAAGCGTGCAACCTATTAGCACAGCGCCGTTCTCTCCCTTGGCACACTGATGCATCTGGAAAACTCTGTTATCAGCGCCAGGTGCGTCAAGGTCAAGGTGAAATGGACTTCTGGCTAACTGATACATTTGATACAGACTCAACTGATACGTTATCGACTGATGAAGCACAAGCGACACTTGAGGCGATGGATATCAAAGCCACCTGTCTTCATTTAATTTATGCCGCATACGCCACAGCATTAGAGAAACCGTGGCAGGAAGAGTTTACTCTCAACGATGTGCAAATTGAGAACTATTTGGGATTAGAGAAACGCACAGATTTGAGTAAAGCGGCTAAATTAAGTCTAATCAAACAGCTTGCCCAGCAGCCTTGCCAAATTAGCATCGGCGCTCATTGGTCAAAGCAAGGTAAAGTCCCAGAATTTAGCATTCCCCAAAGTCGCTTGTGGCATCTTCAGCCAATTGAACATCATTTTCAAGAAGATGAACAAGGATATAAACATTTAGTTGGCTTAACCTTTCGGATTAGGGCAGGACTTTGGGCAAAATACTTCTTAAATAGGCAAGGCTGTCAAAACCGAACTGCCTTCTATCAGTATGGTAATCTGCCTCAAACTTTACTCAGCGCCGTGATGAGTAACTGGCAACATCATGAAGGGGCGACGCGGATGATGTTGTGGTTGCTGTTTAAAACCAGAATCGGCAAACGGCAACGGATTACTGTACCCACATTAATGCGGGTGGCGTATGGAGAGGACAAACTTCTGCGGGCGTCTTCCCAGCGAGATGAACGAAAACGTCTGGTGCGGACATTTGAAACCGATTTAGAAGTTCTCAGTCATTATGGACTCAAACCTGTGTTTGATCCGGTGACGTACTTACCAGAGATTCAACCCATGTGGGCAAAATTAGGGGAACTTCCCGACGATGCGGATGCGGCGTTAGAGTTTTGGATTCAAGATGGAAATAGTAATAGACGGTTAACGGATGCAGCGCCCCGTGGCAAATGGAACCTGTTAATGAAAGCCCGGATTTTATGGTTTGAACTGAAGTCAGAATGGGAACACGCGCTAACTACCGTTGAGCCGAACAAGGTACGATTGACCAAACGAAAGACTAAATCCCAGTCATCTATACTTTCTGGCGCAGATGTTATCGCGGCGAGACAACGTAACAAACTCAGTCAACGCGACTTAGCGCAATTGACAGGTAAAAGCCAAAGCTGGATTCGAGATATCGAGAAAGAACGGTTTCGGATAAAATTAGAAGACCAACGGCTGTTGCAGCAAGTGCTGGGTTTAGCGGAGTTGAATTCTGGATAAGGGTTCAGGGATAGCACAGTTGCAGAGACGTTACCTGCAACGTCTCTACAAAGGTTTATTGTCAACAGCTTCATCATTCGGGTTCCCATTCCGTTGAATCAGTTCTTTTCCCAAGCGTTGTTGGGAACTATCAAGTAGTAATTGATTCCACGCGATCGCATCCGGTTGTTTCCCGATTTCTGGCATCATTATCCTATCCCTCTCATTGTCTTTAATTAGGTTCGTAGGGTGCGTTAGCGGAGCGTAACGCACGATTACTATAACTAACCAGCTAGCGAAATCAAAGGTCAAGTCAGGGCGGGTTTAGTCACATCTGGGTGCAACCGAAAAGACAATAGTGAAACCCGCCCCTACACACACGCCAGGTTCTTCTACTCAGAACGCCTATCAATCAACACTTCACCCCCATCGCGGTTTAGCTTCAATTGAATCACCCCCTGAAACTCAGAATTAATCACCCAATAACTAACCGTTCCCAGCACCACAGGCGTCAGCAGAATATGCAAGGCGATCATAATTTTAGCTGCACTCAAGTTCCGTTGTTTGGTCATTTCGATTAACCTCTTAACTCAACTGCTTCTTACTATCGCCGTTGCAATTAAGAGATTACGCTGAAACTTAGGCTAACATAGCTAACATATGCTAACATTCGTCTCATGGAACCGCTACCCCACGACTTTTTGACCAAAATCGCTCGCGACTATGAGCTTTCCCCGGAACAGGAAGAGGCATTTGTGGCACGTTTTAGTCGCCAAGGGAATGAATCAGACTTAGCTGAATCGATTTATATTTCTCCTAATGCCTTTCGCACTCGCATGAGTGGTGTCTATAAGAAGTTCAGTATTGGTGGTAAAGGTCCCGGTAAGCTACGGAGACTGCATGACTTGCTCATCCAGAAGTATCACGCCTCTCATCCAACTTCAACTCCTCAGACTTCTACTCATGAGGTAGAGATTGATACCCTGGTGCAAGAAATACGCCAGAAAATCAAACCCAGCATCCAAAAGCAGTGCGGCACAATGAAAGTGCTGGACATGACTCAACCTATCGATTTGAAGGATATTTATACCAAAGTCAATATTCTAGAAAAAGTCATTGGGCGTAGGCGGTTATCGACTAATGAATTGATGCAAGGTTGTAATCTAGACGCCGAAAGCTTTGACCGTCTAGGATTCGGCAAAGTAAAACAGAGAGGAATATCAGGATTGGCAGCAGTCCAAAAATATGACAAGTTGATGGTATTAGGCAAACCGGGTGCGGGTAAAACGACGTTTCTCAAATATTTAGCGATTCAATGTGCTAAATCTAAGGTTTTGATGGATAAAATTCCTATTTTTATTACGCTCAAGCAATTTGCCGAAACGCAAAATCAGCCAAGTCTGACAACCTACATTAATCAAATTTTCGATAACTGCAATGTTACTGAAGCTCAAGTCGCTGCAATTCTTCAACAAGGAAGCGGGTTAATTCTACTAGATGGCTTAGATGAGGTTAAGGAAGAAGATGCTGATCGCGTCTTAACTCAAATTCAAGCTTTTACCGAAAAGTATGATGCTAACACCTTTGTCATTACTTGCCGGATTGCTGCACGAGAGTATACCTTTGAAAAGTTCACAGATGTTGAGGTTGATGATTTTGACGATAAACAGATTCGCACATTTGCTACCAAATGGTTCCAGGCTAAACAATCAGATTTAGCTGATTATTTTATCGAACAATTAGAAAATAACGAACCTATTAAAGAACTGGCAAGCAATCCACTGTTGTTGACGTTACTGTGTATAGAATTTGAAGATTCTGGGGAATTTCCAGCTAACCGTGCTGAATTGTACAGTCGAGCCATTCATACACTTTTGCGGAAATGGGATGCGAAGCGGCGGATTGTACGAGAGCAGGTTTACAAGAAATTGTCAGTACAGCGTAAAGAGGATTTATTGAGTGAAGTTGCTTTTGCTACCTTTGATCGGGGTGAGTATTTCTTTAAGCAAAGAGAGATTGAGCGGTATATTGCTGATTACATTCGCAATTTACCCGATGCTAAAACAGATCCGGAGGCTTTGTTATTAGATAGTGAGGCAGTTTTAAAGTCGATTGAAGCCCATCATGGGTTATTAGTAGAACGGGCGAGGGGCATTTATTCCTTTTCTCACTTGACGTTTCAAGAGTATTTTACGGCTAGAGAAATTGTGGCTAAGCCTGATATTGGTTTATTAGTCAGTAAGATAACTGAAAAGCGCTGGCGTGAGGTGTTTTTGCTGACGGCTGGCAGGATGCGGAATGCTGATGAACTTGTGCAGCAGATGAAGCAAAAAATTGATGAGTTGGTAGCTAGTGCAAGAAGGCAGAAATAACTGAACAGCTAATATCTCCCCCAGCTCCCTCAGCTCCCTCAGCTCCCCCAGCTTCATCGTCTCTACGAAGCTGCTCAAGTATTTTTGCCGCGATGCACTAGTGATGAGAAATTACAGCGTTTCCTTGTCTGGGTCAATCAAAAATCACTGTCTGTCGAAGTTCCCTACAAGCCCTCTGATGTTAGAGCTTTTCCCTATGCTGTTAGAGCTTTCTATTTCGTCCTCCCCCTCTCCGACTACCTCATGTTCTTCCCCGCCCTCGACCGCGACCGCGACCGCGACCTCGACCTCACCCTCGCCATCGACCTCGACAACGCCCTCGCCCTCACCCTCGACCTCGACGGCGCCTTCGTCCTCGCCCTCGACCGCGCCCTCGTTTTATCCCGTGTCCTCAACGGCTCCCTCTCCCTCGACCTCTCCCGCAACCCTGAGTTAAAACAGTCGCTTCAACAACTTAAAAATCAACTTCCTAGCCAAGAAGAAAATGATAAAGAGCAATGGTGGCGAGTTAATGGTAAAGCTTGGACTGAACAACTAAGAGCAGCAATGATTAAGCATCGCAATATTGGTCATGACTGGCAATTCAGTGGTTCACAAAAACAACTATTACAGCAGTATTACGACGCCAATAAACTGCTAGTCAATTCCCTCAACAGCGACTGTTATATCAGCCAGGAAGTACGACAGGAGATAGAAGACACCTTATTATTACCCATCGCTGAAATTGAGAAGCGCAAATCCCATTGGAAGCCAGGAAATAAATTTCCGACTTAAAGCTCAAGTAAGCTAAAGCTTACTACATGACAGAGGTTTTCAAGTTGGTGAGGTAGATTATTTAATTTATGTCTTATCCCAGAGTAATCATGCTTTTCTCGTCATCTAACTGTATCTGATAAATCGGCAATCTGCTGTAAAGGCTCTGAACTCGTTTTAACGGGTTCTAGCTTTTAGCCCGTAGACGCGAAGCGGCTTCTCGAAGAGTACTTTAGTTCCGAGCTTATTTCGGCTAGTTTAAACAAAATATCGCCAACTTGGAAGCCAGGAAATAAATTTCCGGAACCTAAAGCTCAAGTAAGCTAAAGCTTACTACATGATAGGGGTTTTAAAGTTGGTGAGGTAGATTATTTAATTTATACCTTATCCCTGAGTAATCATCCTTTTCTCGTCATCTAGCTGTATCTGATAAGCCGACAATCTGCTGTAAAGGCTCTGAACCCGTTTAAACGGGTTTTAGCTTTCAGCCCGAACTTTAGTTCCGGGCTTATGTTACATGACAGGGGTTTTCAAGTTCGTGAGGTACATTATTTAATTTACACCTTATCCCTGAGTAATCATCCTTTTCTCGTCATCTAGCTGTATCTGATAAACCGACAATCTGTTGTCAAGGCTCTGAACCCGTTAAAACGGGTTTTAGCTTTAAGCCCGTAGACGCGAAGAAGCCAGGAAATAAATTTCCGGCTTAAAGCTCAAGTAAGCTAAAGCTTACTACATGATAGGGGTTTTCAAGTTGGTGAGGTACATTATTTAATTTATGCCTTATCCCTGAGTAATAATCCTTTTCTCGTCATCTAACTGTATCTGATAAGCCGACAATCTGCTGTAAAGGCTCTGAACCCGTTTTAACGGGTTTTAGCTTTTAGCCCGAACTTTAGTTCCGGGCTGATGTCGGCTGTTACTACTGTACCTGATAAATCGGCAATCTGTTGTAAAGGCTCTGAACCCGTTAAAACGGGTTTTAGCTTTTAGCCCGTAGACGCGAAGAAGCCAGGAAATAAATTTCCGGCTTAAAGCTCAAGTAAGCTAAAGCTTACTACATGACAGGGGTTTTCAAGTTGGTGAGGTACATTATTTAATTTATACCTTATCCCTGAGGAATCATGCTTTTCTCGTCATCTAACTGTACCTGATAAACCGACAATCTGTTGTAAAAGCTCTGAACCCGTTTTAACGGGTTTTAGCTTTAAGCCCGTAGACGCGAAGAAGCCAGGAAATAAATTTCCGGAACCTAAAGCTCAAGTAAGCTAAAGCTTACTACATGATAAGGGTTTTCAAGTTGGTGATGTACATTATTTAATTTACACCTTATCCCTGAGTAATCATCCTTTTCTCGTCATCTAGCTGTATCTGATAAATCGGCAATCTGCTGTAAAAGCTCTGAACCCGTTTTAACGGGTTTTAGCTTTTAGCCCGAACTTTAGTTCCGGGCTTTAATTCCGGGCTTTAATTCCGGGCTTAAGCTGTAAGGAGTGTGCTTCTCTTCCTACCCTAATCGCACATCCACCTGCTTCCCAGTTGTCAATCCGTACTCATAACCACTATGATTTAGCCGTGAGCGAAAACGCCAACGATACGTCAAATCAGATACAGCACCGAGAGAAATTCTATGGTAAGCGTTCACTGCCAACAATAAAGAGGAAGAGAAGACAGTACCCTTTACCTATACAACAGGCAGTACAGAACAACCCCACTTGAAAAATTCTAACCTGAACTGCCAAAATGCCAGCAAACCCTTAGAGAGGAGACAACTAGAATGCTAGAAGCCTATCGCCAACACGCTGCTGAACGCGCCGAACTCGGCATTCCCCCCCTACCCCTAGACGCCAAGCAAACCACTGAACTGTGTGAACTGCTGAAAAACCCGCCGCCGGGGGAAAAAGAAACCCTAATGCACCTAATTCGCGATCGCGTTCCTCCCGGTGTTGACGAAGCCGCCTATATCAAAGCAGGCTTCCTCACCGCCATTGCTAAAGGCGAAATCACCAGTTCCCTGATTAGTCACCAAGGTGCCGTAGACCTTTTAGGGACAATGGTAGGGGGTTACAACGTCCAATCCCTGGTCGATTTACTCAAATCCCCAGACAACCCCTTAGCATCAGAAGCCGCGATCGAACTGAGTAAAATCACCTTGGTGTATGATACTTTCAACGATGTCCTCGCCCTCTCAGAGGTCAATCCCTACGCCAAACAGGTGGCAGATGCTTGGGCAAATGGGGCATGGTTTATCCGCCGTCCCAAACTCCCCAAAGCCATCAACGTCACTGTCTTCAAAGTTCCCGGAGAAACCAACACCGACGATCTTTCTCCCGCCACCCACGCCACCACCCGCCCGGATATCCCCCTCCACGCCTTGGCAATGCTAGAATCCCGGATGCCGGATGCCTTGGAAACCATTGCCAAGCTTAAAGAAAAAGGCTATCCTGTGGCTTACGTTGGCGATGTTGTCGGTACAGGCTCCTCCCGGAAATCCGCGATTAACTCCGTACTTTGGCATATTGGGGAAGATATTCCCTGCGTTCCCAACAAACGCGCAGGTGGGTATATTTTAGGAAGTGCGATCGCGCCAATCTTCTTTAACACCGCCGAAGACTCCGGGGCATTACCCATCGAGTGTGATGTCACCAAGATGGAAACCGGAATGGTGATTACCATCCATCCTTATAAAGGCGAAATCACCAACGAAGCCGGAGAAGTCATTTCCACGTTTAAACTCAAACCCGAAACCATCCTGGATGAAGTCCGCGCAGGTGGGCGTATTCCCCTATTAATTGGGCGGAGTCTCACCGATAAAACCCGTGAAGCCCTGGGATTAGCCCCCAGTACCCTCTTCACTCGTCCCACCATGCCAGAGGATAGCGATAAAGGCTTTACCTTGGCACAGAAAATGGTCGGCAAAGCCTGCGGCTTACCCGGCGTGCGTCCCGGTATGTCTTGCGAACCCTTAATGACTACCGTTGGTTCCCAAGATACCACCGGTCCCATGACCCGGGACGAACTCAAAGAACTCGCCTGTCTGGGATTCAGCGCCGATTTAGTCATGCAGAGTTTCTGTCATACCGCCGCTTATCCCAAACCCGTGGATATTACCACCCACAAGGAACTCCCCAACTTCTTTTCTACACGCGGCGGTGTCGCTTTGCGTCCAGGGGATGGGATTATTCACTCCTGGTTAAACCGGATGTTATTACCGGATACGGTAGGAACAGGTGGCGACTCCCACACCCGTTTCCCCTTAGGCATTTCCTTCCCCGCTGGTTCCGGGTTAGTCGCATTTGCAGCCGCTTTGGGGGTTATGCCCTTAGATATGCCCGAATCTGTCTTAGTCCGATTTACGGGTGAATTGCAACCCGGTGTCACCCTGCGGGATATTGTCAATGCGATTCCTTATGTGGCGATTCAACAAGGCAAATTAACCGTTGCTAAAGAGAATAAGAAAAACGTCTTCTCTGGACGGATTATGGAGATGGAAGGCTTACCGGATTTAAAAGTTGAACAAGCCTTTGAACTCACTGATGCGACAGCAGAACGGTCTTGTGCGGGTTCAACCATTAAGCTGGGCAAAGAGACAATTTCCGAGTATCTGCGTTCCAATATTGTGCTATTGACAAACATGGTGGCGCGAGGCTATCAAGATGCCCGCACTCTGATGCGTCGTGTGGCAAAAATGGAGCAATGGTTGGCAAATCCGGAGTTAATGTCAGCGGATGCTAATGCCGAGTATGCGGATATTATCGAAGTCAATTTGAACGAAATCAAAGAACCGATTGTCGCTGCCCCCAATGACCCGGATAATGTTAAATTGATGTCCGAATGTGCTGGCGACAAAATTGATGAGGTGTTCATTGGCTCATGCATGACCAATATCGGACATTACCGGGCGGCTGCCAAAGTGTTAGAAGGTGCAGGAAAGGTTAAAGTTCGCCTCTGGATTTGTCCGCCTACCCGGATGGATGAAAAACAACTGCGGGAAGAAGGAATTTATGATACCTTTGCAGCAGCGGATGCACGGACGGAAATGCCAGGATGTTCTCTATGTATGGGGAACCAGGCGCGAGTTGAAGATGAGGCGACGGTGTTTTCAACCTCAACTCGGAACTTCAACAATCGCATGGGCAAAGATGCGCGAGTTTATCTTGGTTCGGCGGAATTAGCTGCTGTTTGTGCGCTGTTGGGACGGATTCCCACGGTTGAGGAATATACGGCGATTGTGACGGAGAAATTGAATCCTTTTGCTGGTGATTTGTATCGCTATTTGAATTTCGATCAAATTGCTGGGTTTGAGGATGAAGGACGAGTGATTCCGTTGGAAGAAATGCCCAAGATTGAGGATATTTTGGGGATGCCGACAGCGGCGCGATAGGTTGAAAACCTAACCCCCTAACCCCTTCCCTGCCAGGGAAGGGGGAACATGAACTCCCCTCTCCTTGCAGGAGAGGGGCTGGGAGAGAGGTCATTTAAAATGTAACGATAAAACCCTATCTTAATCCTTTATTATGAATAACCCCACTCCCCCGCCACCTCCAATCCCCAAAAAGGTGTCAACACATAATATTGTTATCGGACAAAAAGTCACCTCAGCTAAAGTCCAGCGTGCCAAGGAACTCCGTCGCCAAATGACCCCAGAAGAAACAATCCTTTGGCAACACCTTCGCGCTAATCGCTTGAATGGCTTTCATTTCCGTCGTCAACAAATTATTGATGGATTTATTGCCGATTTCTATTGTCATGCGGCAAGATTATTATTGTTAAGCTAGGGAAGAGAAGAGATAAAGGAGAACACTATGTCTAAGCAAGATTTAAGCAGCATAACCAATACACCGAGTACCGAAAGCGCATCCTCTAAAGAAAACACTCCTGTAAAGGACAATCACGTCCTAGCCAAGCTAATTCTTGAAATTCAGCAAACACCGGAAGAATATCTACCCAACCTACTGCAAATCGTGCGCTTATTCCGTGAAAGCGTGACAATGACACCTGTGCGATCGCAGGTTTCGGAACAGGCAATGGACGAAATTGAGAATCCTGATCCTGTAAAAAAATCAGTACGACAGATTGCGCTGAGTGAACTGCTTAGGCAATGGGAAGAAGAGGGAGATGAACAGGAGCAAACAGAAACTGCTAAAATTCTCCGTAAGGCACTAGAAGAAGATCCGGTATCTATCTAAACCATTCTATGAGCAGAATAGTATTGCTAGATTCTGGTCCTTTAGGAATGGTGACAACTCCTAAAGCTAAATCTCCTATATATCAGGAGTGTAAACGTTGGTTTGATTCTTTGGAACCAAAGGGCTACACAGTAATATTGCCAGAAATCGCAGACTACGAAGTTCGGCGTGAATTGCTTCGCGCAGGTAAGGTGGCAGGTATCAGGCGACTCGATCAACTTAAAGCTGTACTTACCTACCATCCCATTACTACAACAGCAATGCTCAAAGCGGCTGAACTTTGGGCAGAAGCACGAAGGAGAGGAAGACCAACGGCAGATTCCAAAGCACTCGATGGGGATGTGATTTTGGCAGCTCAGGCTATATTGGTGGAAGAGGAGGGAAATGATGTGATAGTTGCTACAACTAATGTGAGGCATCTGTCTCAGTTCGTTGATGCCCGTGAATGGCGGCTAATCAAGTAATTTTATCTGTGGATAGGAAGTTAAGCCTATGTGAGGTATAGCGCAATAGTCTTCTCTATGACAACCTGAAATTTCAACTTATTTTACAAATATTTTTTACAAGATTAACAATGGAATTTACTTCAACAGAGGGATATATAGCGATCCTAAATTGGTTGTGGCAATTTTCAAAACTGAAACCCTTACTATACCTAAGTTTCAAGCTGTTCACTTGTTGCATCCTATTTAGGATTGCTATATATGGTATATGCAAGATTGGTATGAGCCTGAAATTGAACCTCATGAACAAGCTCAGAAGCACATGTGGGCTATTCTCGATAGAATGAAAAAAGGGAAAAGATATTGATAATTTATTTACAAATGAAGATATTTTTTAGTATTTTGTTGTGAGTAAAAATATTTAATTCATAATTTCAAATTGTAGAATTCTACTCCCTCACTGCATCAGAGAGGGAGCATTCCATGCGATCGCACTCTCCTATCCAGAACATGCGATCGCCTCCCCTCATCCTCCAATAACCGCTTTTTGCGCCGTTGCTAGAGACACAGATACCGTTTCCTCATCCGGTTGCGGGTCAAATACGACGACAAACGACGCATGGGGTATAAGCTGACGCAGACACCGCAAGTGACCATCCGCATCAGACCGACTGCGGAACCGACCCACGATCGTTCGTTGCATATTCGGTAGGAGTTGAGCGATCGCCCAGGGAGTTAGTCGTTGTCGGTAAGTGATTTGATTGGAATTGTATGGCATAATTAGATAGTCCGTAAGGAACAAAGGAAAGGGCGTTAGTCAGTCTCTTGGTGGGGATGTACTAACGCTTTTTCTTTTATGATTAAAGAGCAAGACACAATATTTGTCAATTGTCAATACTTGACGCTAAGTTTTAACGCTACTTTAGTGGGAACATTCAGTCACTTATGAACCTGAGAGCCTTGAGAAAACGCGCAGGGCTGATTATTCGTAATGTCGCTCGTGAACTAAAATGTTCCGAATCTTCAATCCGCAACTGGGAAAAGGGGAGAACAACACCAATGATGGAAGTTTGGCAACTGAGACTGCCCGTTTTAGAAAAACGGGGGTTCTTAAATCCACTAGGTTTCGCATGGCTAACTATCTTCGACTTCCTAGATTCATTAAGAAATACAGACAGAATTGCTCCGAGGAAAACTGACAATTCCTGCTTTCGGCAACGCCTACTCACTCGCAATTTGATACTCATCATACCTGCCTAAGCGTTGTCTCCAACCTCCCCCAGTCACTAAGGACTGAGGACATGATGAGATGGTCGTCAGTAACGTTTCTTGCCAGAAAGGCGCTAAGAACATCTCGTTTAACTTTTATCCCACATTCACATTCATGAATGCGTTGAGATAGCGACTTTTTCTGAACTCTTCCACACACACAAGTTTGGGAGAGTTTTGTTTTCTGACAAGAAAGCTTGTCCACTTGTCCGCCAGCACTTTCAGCCTTGCGAACTAAGCGAGATTGAAATTCTCCTGGGGACTTGTAGCCAATTTGTTTTCCCCAATTTTTCTGCCATGCCTTGACAGAAACCTTCTCCATTTTGAAGTGGTTGCCTTGGCGAATAACCTCGTTCACTAATTTTCCGTGTAAAGATTTGCGGTGTTCTTGTTGACGCCGCTGAATCTCTGCTTTTTTGGCTTGAGTTTTAAGGTATCTTTTGCTGCGATTCCACTTCTGGAAACCCTTTTTAACCTTCCCTTTCTTGGTTACGGTTTTATTTCCCCGTTGAGCCTTGAAATCGGGTTCGTAATTCTGGGAATTATTAGCACGCAGTTGCCGAGAGTTTTGTCGCTGAAGTTTCCTAATTTCTTGTTCGCGTCTACTGAGTTCTGAACAAAACTCAGACAGAGACGCTTGGTTGTCAGAAACAACTCCAGCGGCAGAAACATTAAGGTCAACTCCAACAATGCCTTTCCCCATCTTGTTCTTAGGCTTGACATAAGGAGAACCCTCACAAACAAGCTGGATGTACCAGCGCTGTTTGCCTTTGATTGTTTTCCTAACAATCCGACAAAACTTAATGGGGGAGTTAAGAGCGTGCCAAACAACAGGGTCATTCTTGTCAATAAGAATGCCGACTTTGAGTTTTCCCCAAACTAAGCATTCGTCCTTGAATCTAATTCCCTGTTTATTTGTCTTTCCTTCGACCGAACGGTAGCGACCTTTACCCTTGAATCTGACCTTTTTGGCTACTCCTACCATCATCCGTTCGGATGCTTTGAAGGCACGAGTTGCAATGGTTTGGACAGCCTGAGCATCTATTTTGTGGGCTATCCACTTAGATGCCTTTGCTGTCTTAGTGGCAAACTCATGTAAGTCATATTCTGAGTACCGATACGCCGTCCTAGCTGCTTTAAATCCCTCGGAACGGAGTTTCTTCTCTTTCTTTGGAGTTGCTTTTGCCTCGGAGTAAGCAACGCTATTGCGAACCAACTCTAATCGCTTTCTAGCTTCACTCAAAACAGCGTTATACAGGTTTTGAGCCGCATTAAATCGATGCTCTAATTCTTTCTCATCTGAACTAGAGGTATTCAACGGTAAAGTGGCAACAAATGAAGCTGTTTGAGAACGAGGCAAGACTTACTCCTGTTGAAGCAAATTGGCTGTATACAATAAAAGTGTACCTCATTTTCAAGTAAATGGACAAAAAGGAAAAACAGTACAACCGAGCAAGACACTCGGTTGGGATGGCTAATGTCCACTTAATCCTAAAAGAAGAAAGCCTGTCTCCTACCTTGTGGACTCATTCTTACTTCTATGACACCACTGGCAAGGTTACAACTGCTAAAATTACTGAGTATATCAACGACCCTCATCATTCTTAATATTCACGGCGGTTAAAACCGCCGAGTCGCTTTTCTACCCCGCTTTAAAAAGACGGGGCTATCAAGCTCCCGTGTGTTTTCCTCGTATTTCGCTTGCGTGACTTGTATCAATGCACGGAAGCTGAGTTAGTGCAGGCGGTCAACGAGTCGATGCTAGAAGAAACACAGCCGTGATGTTTAGGAAGTGCGATCGCATCTTACCCTTCCCGCCTCGGGGATTGAGATCGGGTGTGTGGGATGAACTCTGGCTCACCTTACTTATTGTTAAGGTAGGGAACAGAACAGATAAAGGAGAACAGTATGTCTGAGCCTGATTTAAATAATACGATTCTAGCCACTGAAATTGACTCAACAGAGGCTTTAGAACAGATAAGCACTCTCGTCGCCAAAATTCCTCAAGCATACTTACCCAAATTACTTCAGATGATTCGCCTGTTTCGGGAAATTGTGGTTGTGGAGCAAGAATCATCAGCTAATGCTAAGTTAATAGCTTTTAGTCAATTACCGCAAGAAGAACGAGTCAAAAGAAATCAAGCCGCGATCGCACTGCTAAATTCATGGGTAGAAGAGGGCGATGAACAGGAGCAAAAAGAAACTTGGGAAATTCTTGATCAAGCTCTCAATGAAAGCGGCGTTTCTATTTAAATTGTCTTGCCATGAGTCGATTCATAGTTTTGGACTCAAGTCCATTGGGAATGGTAACAAATCCTAAAGCTACACCCCTGACGTTGGAGTGCAAGCAGTGGCTAAATTCTTTACTAGCAAAAGGGGAGATAGTCGTCATACCTGAAATTGCTGACTATGAAGTGAGACGGGAATTGCTTCGGGTGGGTAAGGTAGCAGGTATCCGACAACTTGATCAATTGAAGAATGCTCTGATGTACGTCCCCATTGAGACACCTGCGATGCTTCTGGCGGCTCAGTTATGGGCGGAAGCACGCAAGAGAGGACAACCAACAGCCGATCCTAAAGCCCTTGATGGGGATGTAATTCTGGCAGCTCAGGCTATATTAATAGCACAGGAAGAAAATGAAGTTATAGTTGCGACCACTAATGTAAAACATTTATCTCAGTTCGTTGATGCTCGCCAATGGCGACTAATCGAGTAGTACCCTTGTTCTGGAAAACTCAGGTGTCGGTAAATGACGTGGCTATGGTATTTCAGATTTAGCAGAACTCTCATGATGTTGTCTATAATACATGTAAGAGTAAGAAAAAAATAAACAATGAAAGCCTCAGAAACCAGTCTTCGCAATTTACTAGAAGGCGCTAAACAGTTTCAAATACCACTTTTTCAGAGACCTTACTCTTGGAAAAAGGGAAACTGGGAGACTCTATGGGAAGACTTGATGAGTCTTTACACTGCGGAAGGAAAAGATTTTTATTTTCTCGGACCCATCGTAACTCAATCAATACCTGGAACAGCCGAAGGAATATCTCCATTTATTGTTATAGATGGGCAACAACGTCTGACAACGCTTACCCTTCTTTTAGCGGTACTACGTCATTATCTTAAGAAAGATGATCCTGAAAAAGCAGAAGAAATTTATGAACTATACTTAATTAATAAATTCAAAAAAAATGATGACATATACAAAGTATTGCCGACTCAAGATGATCGGGATAGTTATAAAAGTATTATTCAAAGCAAAAGTGCTAAGGACAAAAGCTTGAAAAAAGATGGTCAAATATATGAAGCCTATAAATTCTTTGAAAAAAAATTAAAAACTCCTATACCTAATGAAGATATATCCCTAAACTATAACAAAATCAAAACTATTTTACTAGAGCGATTATTATTTGTGAATATCACCTCTGAAGAGAGAGACAATGCTTATCTTATTTTTGAGAGTTTAAATAATAAAGGTGAAGAGCTTACTCAAGCTGATTTAGTCCGCAACTATATATTTATGAAATTACCTTCTGAGAATCGAGAGGAGGTATATCAAAAAAAGTGGTTGCCTTTGCAAGAAAGTTTTAAATCCAATCTAGGCAAGAAAGATTATGTAGATGAATTGACCAATGCCTTTTGGTTCTATCTTCGTAAAGATGGTAATACAATTAATGAGAAAGAAGTTTATCAAGGAATTAAACGGCTTTTCGATAATTCGCAAAATGGCGTAAAAGCTGAACTTAATGAGCTGATCAAATTTGCAGGCTATTACCAGCGCATTAATTTTTATGACAAAGAACCTGAACAAAAACTACAACGTTGGTTTCGTCGTTTAGATAGATTGGATTTTACAACTTGCCATATATTCCTCCTCAATATCTATCGTGACTATGAGGATCAACGATTATCCCTGGAAGAGTTTGAAAAAATTATACAGTATTTGGAGTCTTACTTTGTACGCCGTTTATTTGCAGGCATTTCTACCAGAAGTTTAGGAATAGTATTTAATAACTTATACCAGGAGGTACAGAAAGCCAATCCTGAAGACTTAGTGGCTGGATTACGCACGGTTTTATTGAGCTATGAAAAAAGCAAAATTTGGCCCAATGATGAGGACTTCCGCCAAGGCATTATCAATAAATCTGTATATAGCAACACATCTAGAGATCGAGTCAAACTGATTTTGGAAAGTTTAGAAGAATACCTGACAAAGGAGCGTGTTGATCCGGGAAATATTACCATTGAACATATTATGCCTCAGAAGTTGACTAAAAATTGGCAAGATATGTTAGGCAGTAAGTATAAAAGTGTTCATAAAAAATGGCTTCATACGTTAGGAAATCTTACTCTCAGCGGATATAACTCTGAACTCTCCAATAAACCATTTAAAGATAAATTGCATTATCTAAGGTCGAGTAATTTTACATTGAACAAATATTTCCAAAATGTAAATGTTTGGAATGAAGAAGCAATCAAAAGTCGCGCTGATTACTTAGCTACCATAGCAATTAAAATCTGGCCTCAGGAAGAGACGACTTGATCACATTACACTCCGCGATCGCACCTCACCCTCCAAAACTCTGTAATTGAGTCAGGGCGAGTCAAATAGACTCTTCTCCACCTTATTGAAGAAAGATAAAATATCTACAACGTCGCCAACTGCTATATAATGCATCCCATTCTCGACAAACCCGATATTTTGCAAATCCTGTTCCATCCTAAACCGGACACAACAGGAAAACCGCGATCGCCTAATATCCACCTCATTGAGGTTGAAGTCGAATCCAGACTCTTTCTCAGAGGACGATTATACGCCGCCGCTAGCAATTCACCAGCGATTCTATTTTTCCATGGCAATGGTGAGATTGCGGCTGAATACGATAGTATCGCCAAAGCTTTCACTGTCTTGGGCATTACTATTTTAGTCATTGACTATCGAGGTTATGGGAACAGTGATGGCACATCCACCGCGTCTAATCTCCTAGCTGATGCCCCCAAAGTCTTTGACGCTTTTGGCAATATTTTAACGGCGCATCAACTGTTTCCCCAACGACTTTATGTAATGGGGCGCAGTTTGGGTAGTGTCCCCGCCATTGCGGTTGCTAATCATGCTCAAGATCAATTAGCTGGATTGATTATCGATAGTGGTTTTGCCGATACCTTTGCTTTGCTCAAACGTCTTGGCTGGCAGGTTAGAGATTATGAGGATGAGCGTTTTGGATTTAAAAATACTGAAAAAATCAGCCGCATTCTTGTGCCAACGTTGATTATTCATGGTGAGAAAGATTCGTTAATTCCTCTCCAACAGGGAGAAAAACTCTATAATTATTGTGCATCCGCAAATAAGCAGTTGATACGGATTAAAAATGCGGGTCATAACACCTTGTTCCGCATGGGTATGTGGCAATATTTTGAAGCGATTCAGAGATTTGTTCTCGGTAAATTAGTGTTAGACGAAGCCTCATTATTTCAATTAATTTTAGATTAAAAAAGCGGGTAACCCTATCAGAATATCCCTGGATCACAACCAGTTTTTTAATGCCATTCAAATTTGTTGGCAATTCAGAACCATAAGTAGGGCTTGCTGCACAAGCCTCAAACCCTTACAAAGGATGTAGCTTGCTTCTTACTTGCGCGAGTATGACGAATGACGAATGACGATTCCCGCCGTTAACTTTAATTGTCCCTACCTACCTAAACTTGTTCTAACATCGCTATGACACCGAAAATCAGAAATAATACGCCTCCTAATGCTGTTACCAACCGTTCAGAAATTCGTCCTGCAATTAACCGTCCACCAATTACTGCGATCGCGGTGCAAATCCCATGACCTAAAATTGCCCCTACGGTAACGCCAACAGGTTGATAGGCGGCGGCTAAAGCAATAGTGCTAATTTGAGTGCGATCGCCCCACTCCGCCAGGAATGTCATGGTAAAGGCTTGCAGTAGAATCGCGAAATTGGCAGACTGTAACTTATCTTTGGTTGAACCTGCGATCGCGCCATTCTTATTCTGCTTGGCGACTTCCACCGCCGCTTCCTTTTCGCCTGTATTTTCAGCTTGAGCAGGCATTTTACTGGCATCATACAATAGTTTGAAGCCAAATCCTAAAAATAAGGCAATTTCCCCATACTGGATATAATATTCAGGCAGCAACGATACAACTTGTCCCAATAAAACGGATAGTACTGTCATCGCTGCTAACGCCGCCAGAACTCCCAAAAATACCAGCCGCCGCGAATGACGCATGGATAAGATGACGCCAATAAAAAACGTCTTATCCCCTAACTCAGAAATCGTAATTAGTAATAATCCGGCGGTAAATGCAGTTAACATTCTCTCAAGCTCCTTCATCAATTGCCGTTGATGGAGCTTGATGAGAAAAGGCAGACCTCACCAAGCTCACATCAACTTGTGAACTTAGTGAAAGTCTCGCTACCAAGGAACTAAACTATTCAGATCAGATTCTGTAGATTCAACTGACCTGATGCTTAACTTCCTTGTCACCTGAACCAGGCTCATCACCAGTATGTTGATTCAGGTATCCTGGTAATGTTTAACCAGGAGCTACTCCCTTTCATTATTTTTTAAGATAGCATAATTTATTTTTTTTATCGAGTCTTCTCAGAGATTCAATTCAGAAGCTATTTTCTATTTCTGTTCATTTTTTATTCATATTGATTTCATCTTTTAAAGTCGGTGTGTCATGGGCAATGGTTTTAACCCCCTGTTGAAGTAAGATGCTATGCTCAGCGAAAGATTACCTTCTCTTAACTTCATCCATCAGGATTATTTGTTATGATATGGAGTTTTCTTCATCATCCAGATTCCCATTCCCCAGAGAGTAAATCGGTATATAACTCTCTTCCAGAAGGATAATGGAGCTACTCAACGGCTCAGGGCAAGCTCATCAATCAAGTTTTCCAATCGTAGAGATAGACAAAGGCAACATCCGTCTATACCTGATCAGCTTAACTAAATTTTCAGTATCAGTTGTAGCAAATTTAGGTTCAAAGTCCTGGACAATGATTCTCCAAAAACCAATTGACGAATCTTGCCGAAACCTGCAAGCTTGAAAAGAACTGACAATCCGTCTATAAACAGTAAGGGATAGCTAACCGTTAATTCGGGAGCAGTCTAAAGAAAACCTAAACAAGACGCGGGTAGAGTTCATGTCAGATGGTCAGACGAATGCTGCGTCAGAACGCTGACATTAGCAGATACTTACTTGGTATGCTCCCCTTTGACGCTGTACCCTAGAGCATACCCTGGCATACTCTGTACAACTTAACCAAAAGGAGAATTTCATGGCACCTATCAAAGTCGCTATTAATGGATTTGGTCGCATCGGACGCCTAGTTTTCCGGGCTGGACTAGCAAACCCCAATATTGAGTTTTGCTGCATTAACGATCTGGTTCCACCAGAGGGTATCGCCTATTTGTTAAAGTACGACTCCACCCATGGTCGGTTCAACGGTACGGTAGAAGCCAAACCCGACGCCATTGTGGTCAATGATAAGGTGATCCCCTGCGTCTCGATCAAGAATCCAGAGGAACTACCGTGGAGTAAATACGGCGTCGAGTATGTGGTTGAGTCCACAGGTCTATTTACCACGTATGACGGTGCATCCAAGCACCTCACCGCCGGGGCGAAGCGAGTCGTCATTTCGGCTCCCACCAAAGAAAAAGACCCCGAAAAAGTCCCCACTCTCTTGATGGGTGTGAATCATGAGAGCTACGATCCCAACAAGCATACGGTCGTATCCAACGCCAGTTGTACCACCAACTGCCTCGCTCCCGTGGCTAAAGTCATTCAAGACAACTTTGGTTTTGCAGAAGGTTTAATGACCACCGTTCACGCCATGACGGCTACCCAACCCACCGTAGACGGACCAAGTAAGAAAGACTTGCGGGCTGGACGCAGTGCGGCTCAAAACATTATCCCCGCCTCTACGGGTGCAGCCAAAGCCGTTACCTTGGTTCTACCGGAACTCAAAGGCAAACTTACCGGGATGGCATTCCGCGTACCGACTCCCGATGTCTCGGTGGTTGACCTCACCTTCCGTACTGATAAAGCCACCAGCTATCAAGAAATCTGTGACGCGATGAAGAAAGCCTCGGAAGGAGAACTCAAAGGGGTTCTGGGATATACGGAGGACTCTGTTGTGTCCACAGACTTCACCACCGATCCCCGTTCTAGCATCTTTGACGCGGGGGCGGGTATGGAACTCAACTCCAACTTTTTCAAAGTCGTGGCTTGGTATGACAACGAGTGGGGCTATTCTAATCGCATGATTGACCTGATCCTGTCCATGGCAGCGAAAGGATAGATCATTCTCGACAAAATCAACATAATAGGACTTACGCTTGCTTGACGGCATAGGCGCTACCTGTAGGGGCACGGCAATGCCGTGCCCCTACTTAACCCTGATCGAAGCCGAAGAGTTAATTTTGGATTGACAATCCCGAATCGGATTCCGTAAAATCGTATTTTTTTATTAGGGCTGCCGAAGACAACCAGGTTGGTTGTCTTTAAAATTTTTCTAGGCAGATCTTTTTTAGCCAGATCCAGATCAAGGATACAGTGATGACAGAACCTTTTGCGGATGTCTTTTGGTTGACCTCGGTAAATCGGCATGAATTATTATATGCTAATGCGGCGACTGAGCAGATGTGGGGTCACACCCCTGACCAATTATCCAGTCATCCGGGAGGGTATATGCAGTGTATCTTGGATGCGATCGATCGCCGGGATCGAGAGCGAGTAGCGACGGCTTGGACGCAACACCCTGGGAGTGAGGCGCCACAAGAGTATCGCATTGTCAAATCCGATCGCTCAATCCGATGGGTGCGATCGCGCTCTTTTATGATCCCGAATCCCTGGGGAGAAAGCCAGCCAAATGCTCCTCAAACTCTCCTCGCCACGATTACTGAAGATATTACCGAAGACAAACAGGTTGAGGATACGCTCAATCAGCGAGAACAGGAATTTCAAGCCCTGCTGGATCATTCTCCAGATATTGTCGCTCGATTTGACCGCCATCTGCGTCATGTCTACGTCAACCCCGTCATTGAAGAGGAAACGGGTATTCCCTATCAGGAGTTTCTGGACAAAACCCACCGGGAATTAGGATTACCAGAAACTCTTATTCCCATCTGGGAGGACTCCTTACAAAGGGTGTTCCAAACAGGTGAGGAAAATGAGAGTGAATTCACGTTCTTGACTCCCCATGGACAACGCTATTACCAATCCCGTCTGGTTCCCGAATTTGCCCCGGATGGTTCCGTCGAATTTGTCCTCAGCGTGTGCCGCGATATTACCGACATTCAGCAGGCTCAACAAGCGGTGCGGGAGAGTGAAGCCCGTTTTCGCACGGTATTTGAGTTGGCACCCATTGGTATGGCGATCGCGAATACTCAAGGGCGGGTTCTGCATACCAATCAGGCGCTGCAAGATATCCTCGGCTACAAGGCTAACCAATTATTAAATCAGCCGTTCCATCTGTTTATCCATCCCGATGAGATAACCCAGTGCTATCAAGACTTACATAAACTGATCACCGGGGAAATCACTCACATAAATGCCGAAAAACGCTATATTCATCACCAAGGTCATCTAGTCTGGGTGCATGTGTCAGCGTCAGCCGTTCGTGGCGCGAATGGGTTATCCGAGTACACGATCGCTCTGATTCAAGATATTAGCGATCGCAAACAAGCCGAATGCCTGCTGCAACAAGCTCGTCTCCATTTAGAACAACGAGTCAGCGAACGCACCGCCGAACTCGAACAAACGAATACTCGCCTCCAGCAGGAAATTACTCACCGTCAAACCATAGAGATACAATTACAACAAGCCAAAGAGCAACTGCAAGCAGTTTTGGATGCAGTGCCCGGTTGCGTCTCCTGGATGAGTCGCCAAGGACGATATCTGGGAGTTAATCAATTTTTGGCAGATATGTTCAACCTGTCACCGGACGAGTTTGTCGGTCAACCCCTAGGCTTTCTCAATAGTAATCCGACGTTTGTCAACTATATTGAACAGTTTATCGCGAGTTCGGCTCAAACTGACCAAAATATCCTGGAAATTAACATCAATGGTTCCCATCACTATCATCTAATTGCCGCTCAAAAATATCAGCAAGGAACCAATATTGTTTGTGTGGGCATTGATGTCACTCAGAGCCAAAAAGCCCAGCAAGCCTTGCAGAACCAAAAAGACTTCCTGCAAACCATCATTGACACCAACCCCAATATCATTTATGTCAAAGACCAAAACGGTCAGTATATTTTAGCCAATCGCAGGTTTGCCGAACATCGGGGGATTCCTGTCGAGGAAGTGCTGGGAAAAACAACCGCCCAACTCCATAATGATGCGGCAGATGTGGAACGCTTTCTGGCTGAGGATCAAGAGATATTGACCAGCTTACAGCCGAAATTCATTCCTGAAGAGTTTTCCTGGGATCAAAACGGTAAAATTCGCTGGTATCAAACCATTAAAACCCCGTTGGTGGCTCCAGATGGACAGGTGACTCAAGTCCTCGGTGTGAGTACCGATATCACCGCCCGTAAACTGGCAGAGGATCTCTTACACCAAAGTGAAGCCCGCTTACGTCTAGCCCTCGATGCTGCACAGATGGCAAAGTGGGATTGGAATTTGCAAACCGGAATGATTACTTGGTCTTATCGCTTGGAACAACTCTATGGATTGGCATTTGATCGTCCAGAAATTCCCTACGAAACTCTTTTAGAAAAAGTTCACCCGGAAGACCAAGAACTGGTTAAGCAAAGCATGGAATGGGCGATTCAAACTGGGGAGGATTATGACCTTGAATATCGGATTATTTGGCCCGATCAGATTGTGCGCTGGATTCAAAGCAAAGGTCAGATTATTTATGACAAAACTGATCAGCCTATCTGGACAATTGGATTGAACCTAGATGTGACAGAACGTAAGCTGGCTGAAGAACAGTTACGCCAGCGTGAAGAACAATTACGGTTAGCCCTAGATGCGGCGCGTATGGGATTCTGGGATAGAAATCTGGAGACGGAACAAATTACCTGTTCCTATCACCTGCAACACCTGTATGGGTTAGATGCCAAAACTACACAGATTAGCTACAAAACGTTTCTGGAAATGGTTCATCCTGAGGATCGCGATCGCGTTCACCAAGCGGATCGACGAGCGATTGATGAGCAGGAAGATTGCTATGATATTGAATTTCGGATTATCAGAACTGATGGGAATCTGCGCTGGGTGGAAAGCAAATCTCAGGTATTTTACGATGAAACCAGTCAGCCTGTGCGGATGATGGGAATTAATCTGGATATCACGGAGCGCAAGCAGGCTGAAATCCAAATTCAAGCCTCTTTGCGGGAAAAAGATGTCTTACTCCAAGAAATTCACCATCGGGTTAAAAATAATTTGCAGGTGATTTCCAGTCTTTTGGATTTACAATCTCAGTACATTACTGATCCAACGACGGTGGAACTGTTCCAGGAAAGTCAGAATCGGGTTAAGTCAATGGCGTTGGTGCATGAGAAATTGTATCAGTCTCAAGATTTTGCCCGGATTAATTTTGCCGAGTACATTGAGAATTTGACCAGTTATTTGTTTCAGATCTATATTTTTGAATATAACCAAGTTAACTTAGAGTTTCATATTCATGAGGTTAATTTAACGATTGATGCCGCTATTCCCTGTGGTTTGATTATTAGTGAATTAGTGTCTAACGCGCTCAAATATGCCTTTCCAAATGGTCAAGAAGGGACGATTGAGGTGATCCTGACCGCAGAATCTGAGGATCGATGTCACCTAACGGTCAAAGATAACGGCGTTGGATTTCCACCGGATATGGAATTTGCTAATCCTAAGTCATTAGGCTTACAATTAATTAAGGTTCTGACTGAACAATTGGAAGGTGATATCAGCTTTAATCTGGATAAGGGAACCGAAGTAAATATTAGTTTCCCGATCGAAAGTTTGAACTAAACTGTAAAGATATGCCCTAGCACGTCTGTCTTAATCATTGGACTTTATTTTATTGTGTATTTTTATTTCTAAATTGAACAAATGGTTAAAGCAAAAATTTTAGTTGTTGAAGATGAGCGAGTTGTCGCCCTCAGCATTCAAAATCGACTGGAATCTCTCGGATATACTGTAACCGCCAATGTGATATCTGCCGAAGCCGCGATCGCGGGAATTCCTCAAAATCCTCCCGACTTGGTGTTGATGGATATTCGGCTCAAAGGTAAAATCGATGGCATTGAAGCGGCGGCTCAAATGCGTCAGCAGTTTCAACTCCCCGTTGTCTATCTAACTGCCTATAATGACGAGGAGACGCTGGAGCGGGCTAAATTCACCGAACCCTATGGTTACTTGCTCAAGCCCTTTGAATCCAAAGATTTATCCACTACGATTGAAGTGGCGCTCTATAAACATAAAATGGAGCAACAGCTTCGGGAGCGAGAACAATGGCTAGCCACGACGCTGAAAAGTATCGGTGATGCGGTTATTACCACTGATCCGCAACGGGCGATCACGTTTATGAATCCAGTGGCTGAGGCGCTAACCAAATGGACACAACAAGACGCATTGGGTCAGGATTTGAATCAAATCTTTTTGACCATTAATGAAACGACACGAGAAGCCATTCCGAACCCCGTCACTGTGTCTCTACAAACAGGTAAAACTGTAACTATAGAAAACCATACACTGCTGATTGATAAAGAGGGTGAGGAAATTCCCATTGATGATAGTGCGGCTCCCATTAAGAATGATAGCGAACAGATCCTGGGAGCTGTATTGGTGTTTCATGATGTCATCGAGCAACGACAAATCCAAGCCTTGCTCAAGCGGACTAATGCCGACTTAGAACAAAGAGTCGCTGAAAGTACAGCCCAATTAAGACAGCAAAACCAACAACTAGAAGCCGAAATTGCCCGACGCCAGCAGCTAGAAGAAGAGTTACGGGTAGCGTTAGCTAGAGAACGAGAATTGAGCCAATTAAAATCTCGAATTGTTGCTACCGTGTCTCATGAGTACCGGACTCCCCTGACAACGATTTTGTCGTCTACGGAAATGTTACAAAGATATAGCGATCGCTTGACGCCGGAGAAAAAACAGACCCATTTCCAACGGGTGAAACAGTCGGTTGAGCATCTGACTAATCTAGTCAACGATATGATTTTCATTGAGCAAGCCGAAACGCAAGCCCTAGAATTTAATCCTACTTTGGTTAATGTTGAGGAACTCGTGGGCGAGGCGATTGAAGCGGTGCGCCCAAAATCCGCCGGAAAACATACCCTGAACCTGATCTGCCCCAGTTTGTGCGATCGCGTCTTGGATGGCAACCTACTCCGACTCATTCTCGATAACTTATTGTCTAATGCGATCAAATATTCTCCAGAGGGAGGATTAATAGAAGTAGAAATCAGTCCTCAAGCCCAGGAAATACGGCTGCGCGTTTCTGACGAAGGCATTGGCATTCCCCCCGATGATCAAGGAAAATTATTCAAGGCATTCTATCGCGCCAGTAATATTGGCATTACTCCTGGTGTGGGATTGGGATTAGTGATTGTGAAAGAATGTGTAGAATTGCATCAAGGTAGAGTGGAGGTTGAGAGTGAAGTTGGCGCAGGAACCACCTTTACGATAATCTTGCCCGTGGCGGAATCAGTTGAAGATGAAAGAGTTTTGCCGTAGAGTTTAACCCCTCACCCCCAGCCCCTCTCCCAAGGGTGGGAGAGGGGAGCAAAAGGGGAGTAAGAGAATCCGGGGCCCCTTCTCCCCAGGTCCGGAGGTGGGGTGAGGGGAGGAGGGGGAAAATGTCAATGAGTAGATAGACACAGCTTAAAACCTTACCAGCATTGGTTTTCTACCTTAAGTTGACACGGATGACCGACGTGCGCCCGGTTTAATTGTCAAATTTATGCCACTATTTTACCAAAATATCAGGTGGGCATTACCCACCCTA
>NZ_JAVJQN010000217.1:0-15544 GCF_040218245.1 Coleofasciculus sp. E1-EBD-02
TTTAAGAAAAGTAGCCAGGAAGTTAGGTATTGACCTAAACCGACTGGGTAGACGGTCTTTGACAACCGTAGCGAGAGTTAGATTGTGGAAGTTGCCACAACTTAACTCTGTCCGCAGAATCCCTCACTTTCAGTGAGGGAGCGTCAATTCTGACCTTGGCAGTGAGTAGGGTGTTGTCGGCAAAACATCTAAGCTGCCAGACGAGTAATAAGCAATGGCTAAGAAAGGTAAGGTCAGAGTTAAAAAAGCCATTACCGCACCTATAATTTCTGCCCACCTATGAGGATGGGGTTCAGAAGAGTTGGCAGACGAGCCGCTTGATTCCATAAATGAGGTTTTGATCGGAACTTGAGTCAATTGAGAAGTTATCTGAAAATGGGGTACACTATAAACCCCATGGCGTCTATTTTAACAAGTTTTTTTATCAATAATTGTTTTCTAGTAAACAATTCGCATAAAACCTTACATTTTATGACTTAGGACATCTGTTTTCCCCAAACAACTGACCTTAGACAGATTGACGAGACAGATTGAGGTGAGTCCTCGTGCATCCTCGCAGAAGTTTCTGACCCTCTCTTAGAAAGGAGACAAAGGAGACAAGGAAGAGCCTTAGTCAAGCTCGGCAAGTCCAACGGTACGTTAGCGTAGGGATACGACGTCTAATCCAGGAGATCAAAGAAGTGTGAGTTGACTCAAACTCACAACTTGACCTTCCCCACTTTACCATATTTTTCAGCAAAAAATACTGTAAAAAGTCAGCTTAATAAAACTCTATTGATTAGGGATTACGTATCAAATGTGACATTTAATTTTCCTAACTAAAAACCTAAGCGTAAACACCTAATCTAGTCTAATTCCAGTCAGAAAATACAAAAAACCGCCTCTAACACTAGGCGGTGGAATTAAGCAATCGGAGGGTAGTATTAGATTACGTTCTTTCCTTCTTGGGGGACTGTAACAATGTTTACCAAATAATCCCTTTTTGAGTTTTAAATGTTAAATTTTGCTCAAAAATGATACGACAATTATCACATTAGCGATGAGCATACACGCCCATTGGTTCTTTGATCCACCGGATGTAAAAATGCTTAAATGTGGAGCGAATCAGGCGAGGCATCCCAAAATCAATCGGCATTAACCGATCCGGTAGCTTCCAATCGAGTACATTGATATCGGCTGGGTGCAGGTGAGGAAAATCTAAAGTGTCCAGAGTTGGATTTAACCCTAAGTTCATCGCGGCGGCTAGAGTGGGGACTTGAGTCGGATCGACATTGAGTAAATTCGCGATCGCACAATCCAAAGCAAATACATCCGCCGACGCCGCTAGAGTATCCAAGCGTCGGGGTTCACCCCCACTCGGACCATTGCCCTCATGAGCGATGATCGCATCCAGAATCGTCAAGCTGGGATCAATTGCCCGCGCCGTTTCCACTAACATTTCCCCAAACCGTAGGGCATCTTTACCCGCTTCTGCGTGCCACCAGGCTTTCATTTTACCAGGGACGCAGCCAAATAAATTCTTAACCCCCAGCGTCAGAGTTAACTGGGTGTGAGACTTCAGCTTGGGTAAATTAATCACCACATCGGCATCCATCGCTTCTTTGCACAGGCGCAGGTGGTTAAAGGTATGGCTAACCGTTTGATAACGCTGACCATGGAATTCGACGATGGGTATGTTAAGTTCCTCCATCATCGGCAAATAGCCATTCGCCTGTGCTACCCCTTTAGCTGTACCAAAGGCTGGACTATCACCCAGAAACGGTTGACCCCCCGCTTCCTTGACCAATTGGGCGACAGTGTAAACGAGTTCGGGGCGAGTAATGCATTCTTTTCCCGGACGCCCAGCCGTCAGCAGATTGGGCTTGAGGAGGACGCGATCGCCTACTTTGACAAATGCCCTAATCCCGCCCAATGGTTCCAGCAAGGTTTCTACGGCGGTTCTCAATGGCTGTTGGTTATAGGACTCTGCCCGAATTAAACTAACGCTAGACATAAGTGTCGTGAAATAGCTTTAGTTTATCTTAGACCTTCGCGCCACGGGACAGAGCCGTGACTCGTTGACAATCAAAGAAAACCCCATCCCCTTCCAGTTGAGTAAGCTGGGGTGTCACTTCCACTTTGACAATTTGTGCGGTGAGGATCAGTACTGTTTGATCAAACAGATGCAGGGTTAACCACGGTTGACTGAGGAAATCGGCAAGTTGTTCGCTAAAGGCTTCTGGTGTCACCGGAATATCAAAGGATTCGGTTTCGCCATTGATGTAATGCAAGGTGATTTGAGTAAAACTATCTTGACTTTGCATGGTTAGTCCTTTGTCATTCGTCATTCGTCCTTTGTCATTGGTTAGACGACAAGGCACTCATTTTATCAAGATCGAGTACCTTGGCTAAGTCCTCAGCACTCATCAATCCTTTATCGAGTACGATTTCTCGTAGAGATTTGCCTGTTTCCAGAGATTCCTTGGCGACAGCCGCCGCGTTTAGATAACCGATGTGGGGATTCAGGGCGGTGACTAATGCGAGACTCCCTTCAGCGTAGTCCAAACAGCGATCGCGTCGGGCTGTGATTCCCGTTAGACATTTTTGGGTTAAGGCAGATAGGGTATTACCTAAAATTTCAATACTATGAATCAGATTATAGGCAATCAGCGGCATCATCACATTCAACTCCAATTGACCCGCTTGAGCCGCCAGAGCGATCGCGCTGTCATACCCCATCACCTGAAAGCATACCATAGAGGTCATTTCCGCCATCACCGGATTATATTTTCCTGGCATAATCGATGATCCTGGTTGTACGGGGGGAAGTTGAATTTCCTTGAATCCAGTTTTGGGTCCCGAATCCATTAACCGCAAGTCATGGGAAATTTTGACTAAATCCTGTGCCAAATTGCGTAAACTGCCCGATACATTAACAAATGGTGCCATACTCTGCATCGCCGCCATGAGATGGGGGGCAGATTTGAGGGGTTGATCCACCAGTTGGGCAAGAATTTGGGCAACCTGATGGCGGTAATCGGGATGGGTGTTTAATCCGGTTCCTGTGGCGCTTCCACCTAATCCCAGTACCATTAAATCTTCTGAAGCCCGTTCAATCCGAGTGGTATGATCGGTGAGAATTTGCGCCCATGCCCGAAAGTCTTCCCCCAGGCGTACAGGTACAGCGTCTTGGAGATGGGTTCTGCCGGATTTAACTACATCTTGGAATTCATCGCCTTTGTTATCCAGGGCGGTAATCGCATCAGATAGGGCTGGATACAAGGTATGTTCTAACGCCAACAGCGCCCCGATTCTAATCGCTGTGGGGATGACATCGTTGGTGGATTGTCCATAATTGACGTGATCATTAGGGCTAACCTGTTTATAGTTACCCTTCTCATCACCCAGAATTTCCAATGCCCGATTTGCCAGCACCTCATTAATATTCATGTGGTGGGATGTGCCAGCGCCCGCTTGGTAAACATCGACGACAAATTGATCCCGCCATTGTCCTTTGAGGATTTCATCCGCCGCTTGGACAATCCCTTGGCTAATCTCTTGGGGAATACAGCCTAGATTACCATTCGCGATCGCAGTGGCTTTTTTAATCAGCACACAGGCGTCGATATAGGTGGGTAAGGGTTTAATCCCGCTGATGGGAAAGTTTTCAATTGCCCGTAGGGTTTGAATCCCGTAGTAGGCATGGTTGGGGATTTGTCGTTCCCCCATAGAATCCTGTTCGATTCGATATCCTGTACTGGATTTATCAGTCATAGTCACTCAAAACTGAACACTCTCTCACTTAGGCGGGTTGGGTTTTGAGAAAACTTTATCATTAATTTCCTATACCTGCTCCTACTTAGGGCGGACTTAAGGACTCTATAAGCCATACCAGTCAAAGCTTTCAGGCATTTATGACTAAACAATTGCGTTGGTTAGAAGACTGTACCTCATCAACCACCAAATCTGCTGTAAATTCTTTACATAAGACAAATGACAAAGGACAAATGACGAATGACGAATGACGAATGACAAATGACAATCTCAGCCGTTAACTTTTATTGTCCCTACCTACTTAAAAAATTATTCCCCTTGCGGCTGCGGTGACGTGGGTGTGCCAGAATTAGGTGGCACAGAACCACCGGGGTTGATGGGAAATTGTCCAGGAGACGGGGATAAACCCCCTGGATTCGGTTGGGGTGATCCAAATTGAGGTTGACCCGGAATCCCTGGAAATTGAGGCGGCAAATTGGGGTTAAATGTGCCATCAGGATTCATTGGCAGTTGTCCGGGATTGGGGTTAAATTCGGGGACTCCAGTTGGCGGAGACGTGGGATTCGTTCCCGGAAATTGCGGCGATTGTCCGGGTGAATTAGCTAGCGCTACGCGATCGCCCCCCACTTCCCGCAGCAAATCCAAGACTTGCACGACTTCGTTATACATAGCATTGGGGGAGGCGTAGAGGACAAACACGCCACTGGGGTTTTGTTGCTTGTAAGCTTGGAGTTGTTGGATAAACTGATCTTGACTAATTACCGGATTTTTTTCTACATACACTTGTCCCAATTCATCTAGACTGATCATCAGAATCTGCCTTCCTTGGGAAGTTCCGGTACTGGCTTTGGGTAAATCCACATTAATGGCTTGTTGGCGCGATAGCCCCACGGCTGCCAGGATAAAGAAGGTCAAGATACAGAAAATAACATCAATGAGCGGTACGATCTCGATGCGAACTTCTTCCGTGGGGGAATCCATCCGCAAGTTTAAGGGGCGGGGTAATGGGGGGACAAAAGCGGCGCGTTGTTTTTTGGTTCGTGGCTGGGGTGACTGGCGTAGTGTTGTCATCGTTTAAAGATCAAAATCGGGCAAACTATACGGGTTGATGATGTCTGCTTTGGTATCTGTGAGAAATGGGCATTGACTGCCAAGCTGCACTCAGGATATTAAGACAATCAGAGTTCTAATTTTCTGACTTTCCTGGGGGGTTGGGAACCGCCGTGCGATCGCTTTCCGAGACTTGAGATTTATCTGGGTCAACGTTATCATCTGGGTTGGTTTTAGCATTGGCGACGGGAGTGCGATCCTCCGGCTGCTGCTGAGATCGAGGTTTTTGGGGTGGAGTGCGATCGCGTTTGGGAACCTCAAAACTCTCTTGATAAACGTTAACGTTATTCTCTGGAACGTTATAGTTCAGCACTTGCTCACTATCCTCAGCTTGTAACCAATCTTGGCGATACAGCAATTCCAACTCTGTCCCCGCTTTGCGGAATATTTTGACTTGGTTAAACCAAAAGCCTTGAAACAGTCGATAAAATGCCAAACTGGTAATCGCAATAATCAGTCCCGTCGCCGTACTAATCAGCGCTTCGCCGATCCCCAACGTTACCCCAGCGGTGGAGGCTGTACCCAGTTGATCAATAGTAATTGAGCCTAAGGAGTTGATTAAACCGAGTACCGTTCCCAGTAATCCCAACAGCGGAGACAGGGCAATCACCGCTTCTAATAGCTTATCGCCGCGCCGCATCGCCGCTAACTCGTCATCAGCCGCCCCCTCTAAAGCCAAGCGGAATAATTCCGGTTCGGGGCTAATCAGGCGTAAGGGAGCATATAAATATCGTCCCACGGGTTGTCGCCGTGATTTCATCGCGATTTCTCTAGCCACCTGCCAATTTTGAGTGGCTGCATCCAGCACCCGATTGACAATTTCCTGTTGTTTCAATAGGATTCCCGCCCAAAACCAGAGTCGTTCAAAAATTGTCCCCACGGCTAGGATCGAAAGCCCCAACAGGGGCCACATGGCGATTCCGCCCTTTTCAATAACTGCAACAATATCCATATCGTTTCTCAACCTCCCTTGATTGCTCAGTATAATTGTCTTTGCTAAAATGCAAGCCACTCCAATTCTAGGGATTTCTCGCCGCTTGCAAAGAGGTTGATTAATTTTCGCAGCTGGAGCGCGGGATTCGGGAGAGACGGGTGGCTATTTGGCAACTGTTCGGTTAAGGGGTGTAGAGACGCGCCATGGCGCGTCTGGGAGATTGGAAAGAAAACATTCAATCAATTGTTATTGTCAATAGTGACAAAATTCTCGTAGTGCGAGCATCTTGCTCGCTACTCATCCCCAACTTAAATTAAATGGCACTGAAAATTTGCATTTTTGGATCGCCGAAACTCTTGATCTACCGTGGGGTGGGTTGAGCGAAGTCGAAACCCACCAGCCTTAATTCAGTACCATTCAACCTAAATTTTTGCACAAAATGTTCTCGTAGTGGTGTGGCACACCTTATTTAATGAATTAAGCATTAGCCCGGAAACTGTAGGGGCGCAAAGACTTGCGCCCGATTCAATGGTAAAATCTATTCCACAATTTTAGCTGTGTCAGTCTAGTAGTGGCGTTGCACGCCTAAATTGATGGATGAGATTCGGCTTGTAGTAGGGAACTTTAGCCCTATATCCTGTTGGGTTTCCTGTCGTCAACCTAACCTACAACCTATTCCACAATTTTAGCTATGTCAGTCCACTACTGGCGTGGCACAGCTACAATGGTGGGATAAATTTTACGGTTACATTAGACGCACGTCGGTACGGTAAAAGGGCGCACGTCTATGCGCCCCTACAATGATGGGATGGATTTTACGGTTACATTAGACGCACGTCGGTGCAGTAAAAGGGCGCACGTCTATGCGCCCCTACTCGTCATCCACCCAATTCGGTGTGTCACGCTACGACAACGGTGGCATACTCCACATTCAAAGCTGTATTCCTGACGTTTAACTAGGGACAGATACCAGAAAATGACACCATTATTTGATGCCTTTATCTCCTACGGACGAGCCGATAGTAAAGCTTTCGCGCAAAACCTGCAAGCGCGTCTCACTGCACAAGGGTTTAACGTCTGGTTTGACTTTAATGATATCCCCCTAGCCGTAAACTTCCAGAATCAAATTGATGATGGCATCGAAAAAGCCAGTCATTTCCTATTTATCATTGCGCCTCATTCCGTTAACTCTCCCTATTGCCTAAAAGAAATTGAACTGGCGATTAAGCTGAATAAACGGATTATTCCCATATTACACGTCATGGAAATTAGCCAGCAAACCTGGCAGCAGCGCCATCCTAATGGTACAGAGGAAGAGTGGGAAGCCTATAAAGCAAAGGGGTTACATGAAAGCTATCAGAATATGCACCCGACAATCTGTAAACTCAACTGGGTGTTTTTTCAGGATGGGGTAAACGATTTTGAAGCCTCCTTAGCTGACTTAGTAAAATTACTCCGTTCTCATACCGACTATGTAGACAAACATACCCGTTTTCTAGTCAAAGCATTGGAATGGGAACGGAATCAAAAGCAACATCGCTGGCTATTAGTGGGCGAAGAGAGACAACAGGCAGAAGCTTGGTTAAAAGTACGGTTTAAAGATGAACAGCCGCCTTGTACTCCCACTGATTTACATTGCGAATACATCACCGAAAGTATCAAGAATGCTAATAACTTGATGACGCAGGTGATTCTTGCCTACAGCGATGCAGATAAGGCGATGATGGAAAAGATTCGTCGGAGTTTGAGACGAGAAAGTATTACCGTGTGGACAAATACGACAGATATCAAAACAGGAGAATCCTTTGAGGAGGCAATAAAACGAGGAATTCAACAAGCTGATAACTTGGTTTACTTGCTTTCACCGGATTCCATAGGCTCAAAATACTGCCAACAAGAATTAGACTTGGCGGTGTCACTGCATAAGCGAATTATTCCGGTATTGGTACGGGAAACATCATCAGGAGAAGTCCCATTGGCGCTACAGGGATTACAATATATTGACCTCACCGATAATGTAAAGGAAGAGGATTATCACCTTGATGAAAGTCAGTTATTACGGATTCTGCATCAGGATGAGGCTTATTATCGAGAACATAAGATTTTACTGACTAAAGCGCTGAAGTGGAAAGAGCAATACCAAAATCCTAGTATTCTGCTCCGAGGCTATAACTTACGCAGTGCTGAAGCGTGGTTAAAAGTCGCACAAAAACGGACACACCATCCACCCACCGCCTTACAAGAAGAATTCATTACTGAAAGTCTGCGACAACCGCCGTTAGAGTCGCTGGATGTGTTTATCTCTTACTCTCGTGCGGACTCAGACTTGGCGAGAAAGCTAAATGATGCCTTACAGATGCAAGGAAAAACGACGTGGTTTGACCAGGAAAGTATTGCATCGGGGAGTGACTTTCAGCAGGAAATTAAGTTAGGGATTAAAGCCTGTGATAACTTTTTATTTATTCTTTCACCGCGTTCGGTTAATTCACCGTACTGTGCTGCTGAGGTGGACTATGCAGCGAGCTTAAATAAGCGGTTTGTCACGGTATTACATCAAGCCGTAGATTTGGCAAATTTACATTCAGAGTTAGCTAAGATCCAGTGGATTGATTTCAATCAGAATCAACGGGAGTTTAATGCCAATTTCAATCAATTGGTCAGAGCCTTAGATACGGATAGAGAACACGTTCGCCTGCATAGCAAATGGTCACAGCGGGCGCTGGAGTGGGAACAAAACGGGAAAAGTGATGATTTGTTGTTACGGGGAAATGAATTAGCCATTGCACAAGACTGGTTGCAGGAAACGAATCAAAGCCGGAAAAAGCCTCCAGCAACAAATTTACAAAATGAATTTATTGAGACAAGTATTACGACACAAGAACATCTGTTGCATCAAGAAAAGTTGCGAAATCAGCGAGAAATTAAGCAAGCTCGCCGAATGACCTTTGTATCTGTTGTAGCTTTAATGGGTTTTATTGGTTTTTCAGTCTTGGTTGCATTTCAGCAACGAGAGGTCGAATTTCAGCGACGAGAGACATTAAATATCAATGAACGTCTAATTGAGGATTTAGGAAAATATTCCTTGTCTTTGGCTAAATCTAATCACGATTTAGATGCTCTAGTTCAAATCCTTATAGCGGTGGAATTACTAAAAGAACTGAGTATATATAAACCAAATCTTTCAGAAGAAAACAAAGTTATAGAGCCAATTTTGAGTGCTTTGCAATCCATAATTCATCAAGATGTATTTAAAGAAAAAAATAGAATAATAGGTCATGAACAGGCGGTAACAAGTGTAGTTTTCAGTTCCGATGGAAAGACAATTGCTTCTGCCAGTTACGACACAACAGTGAAACTGTGGAATCAACAAGGAGAACTACTCCACACCCTCAACGGTCATCAAGAGCCAGTAAACAGCGTAGTCTTCAGTCCCGATGGCAAGACAATTGCTTCTGCCAGTGATGATAAAACAGTGAAGCTGTGGAATCAACAAGGAGAGCTACTCCACACCCTCAAAGGTCATCAAGAGGATGTAATCAGCGTAGTCTTCAGCCCCGATGGCAAGACAATTGCTTCTGCCAGTTTTGATAAAACAGTGAAGCTTTGGAATCAACAAGGAGAGTTGCTCAACACTCTCAAAGGTCATCAAGAGCGGGTAAGAAGCGCAGTCTTCAGCCCCGATGGCAAGACAATTGCTTCTGCCAGTTGGGATGATACAGTGAGACTGTGGAATCAACAAGGAGAACTACTCCACACCCTCAACGGTCATCAAGAGTTGGTAAACAGCGTAGTCTTCAGCCCCGATGGCAATACAATTGCTTCTGCCAGTTACGACACAACAGTGAGACTGTGGAATCAACCAGGAGAGCTACTCCACATCCTCAAAGGTCATCAAGAGGATGTAAACAGCGTAGTCTTCAGCCCCGATGGCAAAACAATTGCTTCTGCCAGTAAGGATAAAACAGTGAAACTGTGGAATCAACAAGCAGAGCTGCTCCACACCCTCAACGGTCATCAAGAATCGGTAAGAAGCGTAACCTTCAGTCCCGATGGCAAGACGATTGCTTCTGCCAGTAAGGATAAAACGGTGAAACTGTGGAATCAACAAGGAGAACTACTCCACACCCTCAACGGTCATCAAGAGTGGGTAAACAGCGTAGTTTTTAGCCCCGATGGCAAGATGATTGCTTCTGCCAGTGGTGATGATACAGTGAGACTGTGGAATCAGCAAGGAGAGCTACTCCACACCCTCAACGGTCATCAAGAGTGGGTAAACAGCGTAGTCTTCAGCCCCGATGGCAAGACGATTGCTTCTGCCAGTGGTGATAAAACAGTGAAGCTGTGGAATCAACAAGGAGAGCTACTCCACACCCTCAACGGTCATCAAGAGGATGTAAACAGCGTAGTCTTCAGCCCCGATGGCAAGACAATTGCTTCTGCCAGTTACGACACAACAGTGAAGCTGTGGAATCAACAAGGAGAGCTACTCCACACCCTCAACGGTCATCAAGAGTCAGTAAGCAGCGTAGTCTTCAGCCCCGATGGCAAGACAATTGCTTCTGCCAGCGATGATAATACAGTCAGGTTGTGGAATTTAGAGGATTTAACGCTAGATGCACTCATGCAAAGGGCGTGTACTTGGGTTGAGGATTATCTAAAATACAATGCCCCAGAGAGTGATAAATCTTTGTGTGATCATGTTCAACAGTAACAAAGCGCGATTCCCATCATCCCCAGCAAATTCCAATCCCATCAAACTCTCCCCCTCACGTCAGCAGGTGTAAGTTCTGCACCTGAACAGGTGGGTTATCCCCATAGAGGTTCCGGGATGAATTTGGCAAGATGAAAGGTAGCTGTCGGGGAAAACTGATGAATAATTTTTCAATCCAATCCATATATAACTGGTATCGTAACGCGGTTCGCAATCCTAAATACCGTTGGTGGATAGTCTTAGGGACTCTCCTTTACGTGTTTAGTCCCATTGATATCGCTCCAGATTTGATTCCAATTGTCGGGCAAATTGATGATGTCGTCGTGCTGACGCTGCTGGTGTCTGAGATGTCGCAGTGGTTAATTGATTTGGCTAAATCTCGCCAAGCGGGAATCGTCACGGAAGAAACCAGTACGACACCGGAAGCTACGGTAGATGTGAACTCTGTTCCTGTCGAATAGCCCATCCTGTAAGGCTTGTAGTAAGCGCTTTAGCCCTATCTTTTGTTGGGTTTCCTGGCGTCAACCCAACCTACTAACTTGGCACAACTAAAATAGGGCTTTGTTTGTAGTAAGCACTTTAGTGCTTTAACGCCTAGCTTGAGAGGGCTAAAGCCCTCACTACGAACTCAATCTATTCGACAATTTTAGCTGTTTCAGTTCACCATGGACTCTTCTACTGTTAAAAACGACTGGCAAAACCGAGGCTTTAGTTGTGGAATTTGGACGGATTCGCCGGGACAGGTGTGGGCAGATTATGTCCACGATACCGATGAACTGATAATCCTTTTGGAAGGAGACATTGAGTTATCGTTTCAAGGGAAAACATTTCGTCCTCAAGTCGGAGAGGAAGTGCTGATTCCAGCAAAAGAATCTCATACGGTTAAAAATGTGGGAAATACGACGAGTCGTTGGTACTACGGTTATAAGCGAGGGTAGGGGAAATCCATGAAGCTTTGGTTTCACTTAAGGTGAAAACCAATAGTGGTAACCTTTTGGGTTGTGTACCATCACGGTGATCTGACTTGCCAAATACACTCACGAAACCGACGAATCGGGGCGGGTTTAGTTACATCTGGGTGCAACCGAAAAGAGAGTAGTAAAACCCGCCCCTACACATTTATGTGCCATACCAGACTTTTCAGCGCGTTAGGTCAAAATTATATGTTGTGAAAACTCAAAATTTCACCCTCATTTCCTAACCTTTTCTCCATCCCCCCTAACCCTCCTTTGAAAGGGAGGAAGGGAGAAGGGGAAATAATCATAATGAAGTCTTTTCTTGCTCCCCTCTCCCAAGTGTGGGAGAGGGGCTGGGGGTGAGGGCTGTAACTTAAGTAGACATGGATGTTAATGAAGAGTTTTCTACAAATTGCGATTCAATGTAAAAGCAAGTTTAAGTCCTATTCTTAATTATTTCGATGCCCTGTTTCTCGCAAGAGTCTATCTGCCCAAACCGCATCTTTTTCCGACAACGGTGGAACAGGTTCTTGATTATAATCGATTGCTAAATTGTATCTGGCACGTTCATATACACCATTTAACAACGTTTGTAAATCCACCAGAGGTTCTGTATCCTCTGACTGCAAGGGTAATCGAAATGAGGGAATCACATCTCGCACGCTAAACCCATACAATTGGGCTAGAGGACGGCAATCGCCTCGACTCACCACAATTCGATAATCTGAGAGAGGTACTTCGCCTAAAAATACCATCGGCTTTCCCCCTCGAAGTAAATCAATTTCGACGAGATGAGTCGTCGTCGTTAATACTTTTTTGCGCTTCCGTTCGTAAGCTTTTCTCCCTTCACCCGCTCGTTTATTCTTAGGCGATAGAATTTCAATTACTGTAACAACATAACTGGTAGCGACTTCGCGAATTTCTAAATAACTCTCTTTGATAGGTTCGGGTACAGGCATTGTTACGGTTACAGCTTCAGATGTATCGGGATAGGTGGCGGTTGATGCCGTTAGTTTAGTATCCTTCTGTTGAGAAAATACAGAGACATCAGGAAGTCCTAACAAAACCGAATCTGTCTCATCACTTAAATACGTGCGCTGCTCAATCGCCACCCGATATTGTGGCGGAATTTGCGGGGCTAAAAAGTCAGCAAGGTTTACAATTAAGCGATTATGTACTTCTGACCAAAATGCCGGATTTTCTAAATAAGGATTCATGCCGGGAAAGGGAGAAGCCATAGAACACTCCTTGAGCCAAGATGGATTAAATACTATATTAGATTAGGTTTGTAGTAAGGGACCTTAGCCTTAAATTTACTAACTTGTGCGTTTGTTGTTAGCGTTCAAGTTATTAACCCCTACTGGTGTGGCACAGCTAAAATGATGGATTAGATGTGACGATTGAATCGGGCGCACGCCATGCGCCCCTACAGTTTCGGGGCTAATGGTTAATTCATCAAATTAAGTGTGCTACGCAACTACTGACGTTGCACAGCTAAAATTGTGGGATAGATTGTCGGTTGGATTGACGCCAGGAAACCCAACAAAATCTAGGGCTAAAGCCCTTACTACGAACCCAAGCTAATCTATCAAATTAAGTGTGCCACGTTACTACTGGACTGACACAGCTAAAATTGTGGAATAGATTTTACCATTGAATTGGGCGCACGTCAGTGCGCCCCTACGGTTTCTGGGCGTGGGGTTAATGTATTAAATTAAGTATGCTACGCCACTATTAACGTTGACAGTTAATATTTTGCTGACTGATTTCTTTGCTAAAACAAGCGGTACTTGGATTAATGTGATAACGGTGGCGATGGGTACAACAGTTGGGTTGTTACTTAAGCACCGTTTACCTAAACCCATGCAACAAATTATCACCCAAGGGGTAGGGCTTCTCACCCTCTTTCTGGGTGTCACCATGGCGGCGAGTATGACTCAGGTGCAAGCAGGGCGCATTGATGGTGTGGTGTTGGCGCTGATTAGCATTGTGTTGGGGGGATTACTGGGAGAATGGTGGCAAATTGAAGCGAGACTGCAATCGGTGGGACATTGGCTAAAAACTCGGTTTCGCGGAAGTGGTGCGTTTACAGAAGGATTTGTAGCGGCTAGCTTATTGTTTTGTGTGGGTCCAATGACGTTGCTGGGAAGTCTGAATAATGGCTTGACGGGTGACGATACCTTGCTGACACTGAAAGCCGTAATGGATGGAATCGCCGCGATCGCACTTTCCAGCAGTTTTGGGATTGGTGTCGGTTTTTCGATTATTGTGATTCTCGTCTATCAGGGCGGAATTTCTCTGGTGGCGGGAGTCTTGGCGCAAGCCATCCCTGATCCCGCCACTGATCCCCGCATTCTCTTAATTACCGGGGTAGGGGGATTAATGATTTTGGGGACGGGAATCAACCTGTTACAGTTGACCCACATCCGTGTTGCGTCCTTTTTACCTGCGTTGATAGCCGCTCCGTTAATTTATCACGTCGCTAGGTTGATTTAGCTGCACCTCTGGCTTGCTTCACCATGTCAATTAACGTGTGATGGGCGTCTTCAGAGTCTTTGAGGGTGTGATCAAACTCAATGCGTAAGCGAACCGACTCACCCTGACGTTGGGCGATTAAATTCATCCCTGTCGCATCAATGGACTGCATTTGAGCCGACTCGGTATCGGGAGAGTTCCCGAAGGTACGGGCGTAAAGCGCGATCGCGTCACCATGATCCTCGTTCATGTGCTTACAGATGCGATCGCTGACTTGTTGGGTAAACTGTTCAGACATAACTCCTACTTGTAATATGGGATAGTTGTATTGTTTCTCAAACTTGGGTGTTGCTGCAATTCTGACATTTCACCGAGTCTGAGAATTGCGGGAATTTTATTCAGGATTTTGGGAAGCACCAAATTGTTTGAAACTCCTGCTCAAAATCCAGAGGCTGATTAATTCTAATAATACGCCAAAACTCAACGTTAGTATCCGTAGCGGTTGAATAGATTTTTGTTGGGGTTCTCCTCGATAGAATTCTATCGGTTGATTAATTAATTGATTTTTTATTTCTTTAAGGCTAAATGTCCAGGATTGCTCATCGGCTAACACTGTCACTTCATCAGGACGACAATCAATTGATTGAATAGATGGGTAGGCATAAGTATAAAATATCTGTTTTTCTCCAAGAAATTTACCATTATCAAAAGTAACGGAGTACCAATAAGCAACCGTTGCACCTGCATTTCCCTGATATAAACGAATAACTGCTTCTGTCGATGGAATTTGACATTGCATCATTAATGTTTCAAATTGAGGATTGCCCCATACATTGCGGTCTGGCAATAGTAGCTTAACGCCCCAGATGGCTAAAAGTAGGGCAAGAATACATTGAAGTAACGCTGACGCTTTTCTCATGTTATGAGCAGCTAATTCTTATGAATTTTTCATAAAGTTTGTTAGGTATTAACCACTTTGAGTGTTATCTTGTATTTCCACAAAATACTCTGCGATCGCCTCCAAGTCTTCTATGGATCGATTCAACCGATTGATCATCGCTTCAGCGACTTCGGGTTCAGCATTTACCGCTTCCAACCTTTGCCGCAAATAGTGATTCAGGGCGTCCACCCATAGCGACACACCTATGTTTTGGATAGCGGCTAATAGTCCCATATTGGTTAAAACCGCCAAATGAAACCCCGTTTGGTCTTGTCCACCATACCCCAAGTAGCCGTTGCTCAGTTCTAGCTTTTCTGGCGTGAATTCGGCATACTGCTCGAAAGTAATCCCCTGAGGATCTAACTGGGGTTGGGGAAGTGGTGGTTGAGATTGAGTCATGGTTGTCCTGAGTTAGTGCGATCGCGAATCTAAACGATGGCTTCAGCAACGTCTGAATGTTATTCTGCCTGATCCATCTGTTCAACCACATTACCGCTTCTAAAAACCTAGACAAACCTACCCACAAGTAATTCTGTCTTGGTATAAGTCCACGGTGTAACTTTTGGTCGATAACCGTTAACGCAAAAGCTTGGCTGATACCCGGCGTTGTTGCTCGATATCAGCCTTAACCAACGGTTCCCAGTTAGAGACACTGTAATAATCGT
>NZ_JAVJQN010000227.1:0-4379 GCF_040218245.1 Coleofasciculus sp. E1-EBD-02
GGTGATTATTGAGATGCAAGTCCTGAATTTATCAGGGTTTGAGAAGCGGATATTGTATAACGCCGCTAAAGCCTATTCCATTCAGTTGGAACCCGGAGACGATTATACCTTATTGAATCCAGTGATAGCCTTGACGCTGACGGACTTTGAAATGTTTGAGGATTTGCCTCAGGTGATTTCTAATTTTGTCCTCAAAGAAAAGAAAGTGTTGACGGATTACCCGATTAATGAGTTGGAGTTAGTCTTTGTCGAACTACCAAAGTTTACTAAGGAGTTAGACGAATTAGAAACATTGGCGGATAAATGGATATACTTTATCAAATGTGCCAGAGGATTAGAAACGATACCGGAAGCAATGGCACAAGTCCCGGAAATTCGCAAGGCGTTTGAAGTAGCGAATCAAGCGAATCTGACTCGTGAAGAGTTAGAAGCTCTCTTACAGAGGGAAATGTATATTCATGACCAACGGAATGCGATAAAATTAGCATTGAGACAGGGTATTCAAGTCGGGCGAGAACAGGGTATTCAAGTCGGGCGAGAACAGGGTATTCAAGTCGGGCGAGAACAGGGTATTCAAGTCGGGCGAGAACAGGGTATTCAGGAATCTAAATTAGAAATGGCTAGGAAAATGTTAGGAATTGTCGATGAAGATACGATTAGTCAGATCACTGGCTTGAGTGTAGAAGAGGTGCGACGGTTGAGGTAGAAATTGTTATTAGTGAATGCGATCGCTCTTCGAGTAGAGCTTACAGCAGATCGCCTGTTGGTTTATGGTCTACTTTTCATCGTGGGTAAATGTGCCTGCCTATAGACTCGATACATAAGGTGGCAGACGGGGAGACAAAAAGAGCGATCGCACGTCCTTCACATCCCCACCCCTACCGTTTCGATAAATCTGTGAAAGAGCGTGTTTCGTCCTGTGCTACCTGAAAAATCCTATTGACATTCTTGGCAATAGTTGCCATCAAATGGCAATTTATGCCATAATGCCAGCAGCTAGTCCCAGAAAAACTCCCATGAAAAGTATAAATATTTCTCTACCTCATTCCATGCGCCTTTATATCGAGGAACAGGTGGCAAATGGCGGTTATAGCACAGTTAGTGAATATTTTCGTGAGTTGGTTCGCCAAGACCAAAAACGCAAGGCTCAAGAGCATTTAGAGGCTTTATTATTAGAAGGGTTGAATTCGGGAATGGCAACACCGATGACGGAGCAAGATTGGGAAGATATCCGGCGAGTGGTGCGAGAAAGGGTGGCTCAACGGACAGGTTTAGAGGGAAATGGGTAAGGTTTATAAACGTCCGCAGGTTATCCGTGATTTAATCGAGTTGGCAACCTATATTTCCCAGGAAAATCTAGAGGCGGCGGAGCAGTTTCTCTTAGCAGCAGAAGAAACATTTAGGCAATTGGCTAAAATGCCGAGAATGGGAAAGATTAGGGATTGTGTCAATCCTGATTTAGCTGATATTCGCCAGCAAGCCGTTAAGGGATTTAGAAAGTATCTGATCTTCTATCGTACTAGAGACACTGATATCGAGATTTTGCGGGTTCTTCACGGATCGCGGGATATCGAGACTATTCTAGATCAAGATTTGGGCGAGTAGGGGCTTGGTAACCAAGCCCCTACTGCGATCGCACTCCCTAATAGAATGGATGGTTCTTGGTAGGGTAGCACAGAGAGAGGTGCGCCCTTGTGGTAAATGGCGTCACTGATGATGATCTAGAAGCGGTGCGACGGTTGAGGTAGAAATTGTCATTAGTGAATGCGATCGCGTATTGGTTTATGGTATACTTTTCATCGTGGGAAAATATGCATGCCTATAGACTCGATACATAAGGTTGCAGACCGCGATACAAAAAGAGCGATCGCGTCGTTCGTAGTGAGCGCTTTAGCGCTTTGTACACGTCCTGGCTGGGCATCTCTAATCGGTTAGAGGAAAGACTGCGATCGCTCTTTCGTTGATCCAGACTCTTTGTGATAACACAGGTGATACCAATTGAATCACATTCTGCTGTGGACTCACGCTTAAATAACATAGATTGAATAAAATACAATGAAGTTAGTTGTCGCTCCCTGACCGACTCATGCTAGAGTACAACCCATCCGATTGCTTACCCTGTGCAGAAGAGCTACCCGATTCTGACGATACGCCAGTGGATAATGAACTGCAAGATTTGATTCCCTCATTGCTTAAAGCTGTTTTGGCGCTGTTGTGGGAGAAGCGCTGGGATTGGTTTTTTGGGGTGGATATGGCGATATATTATCACGCCAAAGAACCAGCGATTGTACCGGATGGGTTTTTGAGTGTGGGAGTACAACGGTTTATAGATGTTCGCGAAGCGTCTCCGAAGGAGATAGACTTGCGCCTGTCTTATGTGGTGTGGGAAGAGCAGGTTGTACCCATGTTGGTGCTGGAGGTAGTATCCCATAAGCGTCGCGGCGAATATAGCAGTAAGAAAAAAATTTATCGGGACATGGGAGTACTCTATTATGTGGTGTACAATCCCCTGCGACGTCGTCAAGCCCCATTGGAAGTGTATAAATTAGTGGATGGGGAGTATCAGTTACAGTTTGGGAATCCGGTGTGGTTAGCAGAAATCGGATTAGGGATAGGAAGAGAAAGGGGAACCTATCAGGGAATAACTAGAGAATGGTTGTATTGGTACGATGAGCAAGGACAGCGGATCTTGACGCCAGAGGAACAAATTGCTCAGGAGAGACAACGCGCAACAGAAGCTGAGCAAGTGGCTCAACAGGAGCGACAACGGGCAAAATTGTTAGAGGAGAGACTGCGATCGCGCTTGTGTTGACTCAGACTATTTGTGATAACAAAAACGACCAAAAAGAAACAACAGCATGAACATTGACATGAGCGATCGCAATGACACAGACATTAGATAAACCGACAGACCAACGGTTCACCCACTCTGGAATCAACTGGCAACAATTTCGATTCATTCAAGCAGGATTCAAGAATTCCCCTGGAATACGACTGTTCTACTACAAGGGTGAGGTGGAAATTTTGGCAGTTTCACAAGACCACGAAGTTTTCAGTCGGACAATTGCAGGGCTACTGTTTGACTACTTTGTGGAAAAAGGCATCGAATTTTACCCCACAGGTAGCTTTACTCAAGAAAAAGAAGGGGTAGCTTCAGCACAGGCTGACGAGTCCTATTGTATTGGCAGTTTAAAGAAAATTCCCGACTTGTCGATTGAAGTAGTCTTTACCAGTGGTACTGTTTCCAAACTTAAACGCTATCAGGAGTTGGGAGTAGCGGAAGTCTGGTTTTGGGAAGATGGTTTATTTACGTTGCATCATCTCAGAGTCAACGGTTACGAACGGATTTACGCTTCTGAGGTATTACCAGACCTAGACATTGACTTGCTAACGCGATGCCTGTTGATGGCTTCTAGGGTTGAGGCGGTTAGGGAATTCAGACGAGCAATTTCTCAAGGGCAGTAGTAATTATGACATAAGGCTTCACTTTTAATCACATTCTGTTGTAGACTCACGATGAAATAACACAGATTGACACAGAAAACCGTTTCAAGCGATCGCACTTCTCATTATCAAGATTGACTCCAGTCTTGCCATTCTAGCCCTTCAATTCGGCTAAAATGGCGCTGTTTATGGGTGATGAGAACAAGATTATTGGCAACCGCAGTACCAAGAATATCAGTGTCAACTAAGGCGGGTTTCACGATTTTGCCTCTCTTGAAATGCTTGCTGGCGGCGCTGGGAAATGTCGTTCAAGAATTCAGTATAGGTTTCTTTGGGGAGGTCATTCCAGCAACCGGCGAATTGCATAATTAGTTGGATAGGGGAACTGACGGGTTCTGAACGTAGCCTAAAGGAATGAATTACCTCTAATAGTTCAATCAGTCTATCATCGGGAACACTCTGGATTTCTTCAAAAACCTTGGTTCTCAGGTCTGAGATATTCATTAGCCGACAATCCTAAATTGATGGATTACTGTTGTTCATTATAATTTAACTATTTTTATGAGAGCAATCGCCGTAACACGCTCTTTCACTGATTTATCGACAAGGGAAGGGGTATGCGATCGCGTGTTTATTCATGGTATACTTTTCACCGTGGGAAAATGTGCCTGCCTATAGACTCGACACATAAGGTTTCAAACGAGGACACAAAAAGAGCGATCGCACCTAAGACACAATGATCGCCTGTTGGTTTATGGTATACTTTTCACCATGGGAAAATGTGCTTACCTATAGACCCCATCAAGCGTAAACCGTAGGGTGGGTTAAGCGGTATTCAATTGAGAGAACAAATCATTTAATTTCCTATCCGCTGTAACCCACCAAGTTATCGTTTCTAACCTACATTCCCTACATTCAAGGAATGCACCTGACGG
>NZ_JAVJQN010000229.1:0-11261 GCF_040218245.1 Coleofasciculus sp. E1-EBD-02
CCCCTTGACAAAATACGCACTTAAGTTATCAGGATTACGGGCAATTAACTGCTCAATTTCAGCCTTTGCCAACTCCGGATCTTCTGATGCAATCACCTGTAACCGCCGCAGTTGAACGGGTGTATTATCGGGATCAACCTGCAGTAGCGCCTCATACAACGCCATCCGTTCCGCGTCTGGGGGTAAAACACCGACTAAACTAAATAACTCTGGTGGTAAATCCGTAGCGGGTTTCGTCGCCAACCATTCGGATAGTACCGCCTCAGCTTCCGTTTGAGAAATCCGTTCCGTAGAGTAAGCGATCGCACTCCGTCCCAACTTCACCAGCAAATCATTAGGATTACGGGCGATTAACTGATCATAGATCGCGATCGCCTCATCCGGACGCCCTTGAGCCAAACGAATTCCCGCCAATCCCCGCAAGGCGCTATTCACCACATCAGAATTCGGATTCCGTTCAATCAGCCCCTGATACCGCCGCGCACTCGCTTCTAAATTTCCTTCCCGGCGCTCAATCTCAGCCAACAACAGTTCTGGCGTAAAATCAGACGCCCCGGCTTCAGTAGCAGTATACGCTGCAATGGCTTCCCTCGCTTGAGCCAACTGATTCTCTTGAATCAACATCTGCGCCACCCGGAAATACAAAAACGGCTCATCCACACCCGCATTAATTAACTGCTGATAAACCGGTAACAACGCCGGATCAGGCGGATCTAAAGGAATCAACGCACTCGCCAACGCCCGCCGTTCCGCCGCTTCCGACGGTAACGGTTGCAGCAGGGAAAGCAGCCGCTGTCGTAACTCACTCCGAGAAATACGCCCCAATTGACTCTCTAACGCCAACTGCTTCACCACCAAACTCCGATTATTCGGTTGCTGCTGAACAAGCTGCTGGTAAAGATTCAACGCCGCCGCCCGTTGAGACGGTAACTCACTCAAAACATCCGCCACTTCCTGCACTAATGCAAACGAAGGATTCTGAGTCTCAGACAGAACATTTCGATACAACGCCACCCCTTGTTCATACAAATCCATTCGGCGTTGGTTTCGCCCAATCGAAGTCAGCGCCCGCGCTAACGGTAAAGCCGCATCCGCTTCACCCCGCAAAGGTTCCAACGTTGCCAAAGCTTCATTAATCTGTCCCGTCGCCGCATACGCTTGGGCTAAATCCGCACGCAATTGCGCCTGTTGGGGAGATTGTCGCAGTTGATTCTCCAGAATCTGTACCGCTTGAGCCGCATTCCCCGTTTCCCGTAGCGCCAGGGCGTAAGCCCCCGCGACGTTACCGGGAATTTCTTTACCCGTGGCTTGATACCGATTAAATAATTCTAACCCTTGCTGATAATCGCCACTGTAGGTATAAATTTGAGCCGCCCCCAGAATGGTTTCTGGTGAGGGATTATTCGCCAACAGTAACTCATAATCCGTCAACGACTCAGCAAACCGCCCTTGATATCCTAACAGTAACGCCCGTTGTGACCGAGCTTGGGTATCATTAGGATTCTGGTTTAATAAGCCCGTTAATGCTTCAATTCCCCGTGCTTGCCATTCTTGACGATAAACCCCCATCTCACCCACCGCTTCCAGGGCGGTTTGATTCGTGGGGTCTCGCTCTAGCACATCATTATAAGCATTCCAGGCTTCCTCAATCCGCCCCCGGCGTTGATAAGCAATGGCTAATCCTAACTTGGCGTCTAAAGATTGGGGATCACGGCGTAACGCCCCCTCAAAAGCCTGAATCGCATCATCCACCCATCCTTTCTCCAAAAGCGAGTACCCCTGACGCACCCCTGCTGGAACCCCCTGGGCTTGAACAGCGGGTACAGCAAAATTAATTGGGGCGATGGGTAAACCCCCGGCTAATCCCAACATCAGGAAACAGGCTAAGACACGGAACCACCGGGACGAGTTTTGGTTTTGAGGAGAGGATAAAATTGGTGTTTCAGCTAACTTGTTTTGTGCGTTCATAGGGTCAAAGGCGTGAAAAACTGTAGAGTTGTAGTTAATAAGAAAGCACCCAATTAAGGATATAGCTGAAAATCTGTTTTAACCCGGAATCCAAAAATTGTCTCCGAGAACCCTTCTCGTTCTTGTAGCGTTACCCCCGCCCGTAGATTCGGTGAAATTCGGATATCATAGAATAATTCCCAGACATCATTATCTTCCGAAAAACCTCGACCAAACGCATAACCAAGCCCCAGGCGATCATCTTGGAGAAACAGATCTAAGAAATTAAGTCCGAAATTATACGTCTCACTACTATCATCCAGCTCGCTATTTTCCAACCAACCGTAACGGGCAAACAATCCTAACTTAATTTCCGGGATAAAATATTCCCCATTAATCCCAAACGCATTTTCGCGATCGCCGTTTCGGGTGCCAAAGACGCCATCTCGCCCTGTATCTTCGTTTGTGGCGTAGGTTGCCCGTATAATACCATTCCCCGCCCGGAAACCAATCTCACCCGCAAACGCATCTAAACCAAAATCGCCCAAATTCCGATTTGAGGAAAACACAGCCGCTTTCGCTTCCACATTATCAGTAATATTCCAATTCAATAACCCCCCAATCCGAGAACCAACACCTGTAGACGCTAAAGCTGGATTGGTTTGAAACAGGGGGTGGAAGAAATGGGTGGTACTATCCTTAGCGAAACTATTGCGGTCAAAATAAGACGTTAAATCCATTAACCCCGCAATTAAGCGCAAATTCGGATAACTGGGGAGAGAACCGGCAAAATATAGTTCACTCAGACTAAATCCATCGCCTTCTGTCCCGGCAAAATCATCCCCTGTGGCTAAATCGACAATAGCACCAAATAAGGCATTGGGTGATACTGGATAAATCCCCTGCAATCGTAACCGCGCCGAAGCATCTTCCTGCTGGAGATAAGCGCCTTGAAGATCCAGTGTAGGCATTAATGCTTCATTTTCCGAGGGAGAATTCTCAGGAATTAAAGAAGCATCGGGTTCATCGTCTGAGGATTGGGCGAGTAAGATGGATTCAACCGAGTGTTGAGCGGGTTCCATCACTGGCGGTTTTGGTACTAACGCCCTATTATCTACTATTGATTCCTCCGCGACGGTTAAGTCTCCAGGGATGTGGTAATCAACCGAATGAATCAGGGGTGCGGGTTCTGGCAGTTTGGGAACAATCGCTTCAGGTACTAAACTAGATTCGTCTACCCCAGCGAATTCAGATGGCGGGTGATGTTCAATCTTCTCCTGTACCGTCGCGACTACGGGAGGTTTTGGCGCGATCGCTTCCACGACTGGATTAGGTGCATCGGTTTCCGTTATCGGTAATGGCAGATAATGTTCAACGGAGTTTTGCACCGCAGCTACCACCGGGGGTTTGGGCGCGATCGCTTCGGCTACTGACGTGGGTTGATCTCCCTCTGCTATTGTCTGAGAGGGTTGGAATTCAGAATCGGCGGAACGATTAAAGTCGAGTAACTGATGCTGACGGCTAGAGGTGATATCTACAATCTCAGAGTTATCTGAGGAGGCTGTTGGGGAAGCTTCCTCATTCGCCAGAGTGTCATCGGTTAAGGGGTATTCATCCAGTGCGATGGAGTCAGAATGGCTAGGATTCGCTGATTCTTCCGCAATCGCCTGATCCCCAATTGGAGTCGGTTGCTCATTTGATTGAGCGATCGCGGGTGTCATTCCCAGGAAAGCCGCTATGGAAAATAGAGATAGCGCTCCGGCTGAAGTTGATCCCATGGATAGCAGATAACTTAGCCAAATAGACTGCCGTAATCTCGGCGTAATTTGCTTATCAGTATTTCTATTTTTTTGAATTAGTTCTCTCATTAGCACCACAGTTGCTGATAGGTGTACTTGAGGATTAAAACCGTCAATTATTTACTTTTCCTGAGGTTTTAAACAGTCTCCGGAAAATCTTCGCAATTGTAGATGCTCGGTCAACCAAGTTCACCGACGCCTAATAAAAATGAACAGTTCCGAAACTGAAATATGAGATAAATTGCTGTAAATTAATGATAAAAATGCGAAAGTTAATCTCTTGATTTTTAGGGGTAACCGCTTCAAGAGATTTAGGTCGAGTTCGTTTCACTGACAACTCGTATTTTTAATGTATAACTATCCCTGGGCAATAATTGAGTAAATGAAGTTGAATAAAAATTAATCCAACTGACTTAATTTTCAGGATAAACACAAGCAAATTTTATAGCTAAAGGGGGCGTATAGCCGATATGGAGGGACGTTTACCAAAACCCGATATAACCCAGATCTGGTTCTGGAATACGTCGCCTGTTTCCAACTCCCCTGACAATCCTAAAAATTTGTGTTGGCTTATACCCAAGGTTACTGGCTGTTAAATTTTACAGTATCTCTACTGTTTTAACTTGAATTCATCAAGATGTCATGAAGAAATATACTCGCTAGGATGAAGAAAGGATGAAACTTGATCAGGCGTTAAAATGGATTCGTGGGATTCCAGCCTAATTTGATGGGTAAAGCGAGGGTTGAAATCACCCGTCACCTCTAGTTTTCGCGCTCTCCGGATTGACTGACATCAACTCGAAAAAGGAGTTTAGGGAACCCTTGTCTGGACATCCGTATTACAACCAACTCATTTTCGGAGCCAATTGGGTCTGTGTTTTTTAGAAAATTACCAACCAAAGGAATTTTTAATCCGAACAGAGGATTAGTTTTTCTTTTTCTACTGTTACTATTAAATAGTGGATGTTCCCAAGATGTATTACAACTGGAGCAGTTACCCAACCTATTACCGAACACGTCAACGAATGCCAGTTTTCAACTTCGTGTCGCCCCATCTCCGCAAGACGGGGTTTACAGGGTAACGGGAACAACGAATTTACCGGATGACAGTCCGATCGCGATCGCGGCGGTTCGCTACTTACACCCTGATCCTGATCTCCCAGCCAATGAGGATTCAAAGCCAACCTATTCAATTTTGGCTTATCAAGATGTCGAGGTAAATAGTGGGCAATGGCAAGCTAACTTAAACCTGTGGGAGGTTGCACCCGATGGTAAGTATCAAGAGGTGTGGCAAATTGAGCAGTCGGAATTGGGACTAACGTTAGATCCAGACAAGGAGGTGCTATTCCTCGCCACCCTAGCGCCTACTGACGCCTTGTGGACGATTCAACAGCAGTTAGAGAACCAGGGGATTAAAGTAGACAAGAGCCTGATTCGCAATACCCTGGATGGCGATCGCTATGTCCAAGCCAGTCAAATTATGCCGATTCCCTTACCGACGGCATCTACTGCGCCACCAGTGGAACGTCCACAGGATGTGAATGGCGGCTGGGGACCTCGCTATATTTTGTTACCCGAACCTCCGAATAAGAGGAAGTTAGAGGTGCTGGACGAGCGCCGCACAGATGCACCGTTAGCGCCAGGGGAGTTCATGCATTGAGAAATGCCAACTCCAGCGAGTAATCGTTCTCACAAAGCTCTAGAACCCAATCTGGGAGGATTTTATAAGCGCAGATCTTAATCAAGAAGTTGGGATTCAAGTTCCAGCACTGTTTACGCAGGAAGTAGATCAGTAGTCCTTGCAGTGAGCGAATCTCTCGGCGCGACTCCTCATCGGGGAACCGGAACAGGAAGTAGGCGATCGCCAATTTCACCTGATGTAGCGGAAACTCAAGCACCTTCGGACGTTCAGACTTGACAAACGGTATCCCGGCGGCTTCGCACTCCGCTAGTATTTCATTTACCTTTGAAGTGGGACTCTGGGCGTTAGTTTCGCCATTCGTTACCTGAGAAGTAGGACTCTGAGCGTTAGTCTCCCCATTCCCTACCTGAGAGGTGGGACTCTCGCCATTATTAATACTACTGCTGCTGCTGTTAATACCCGTTTCCGAAGTTTCGGCGTTTGAGGGGTCTGAATCGGGAATTTGTGGATCAGTCTCAGACTTTTTTTTCGGCTTGCGGAATTTCGGTGGAATCAGCACATCGATAGGTTGAAGCCGCCACTTCCAAACGTAAGCGGTGAAGCTCTTTGCATGGGTGAGGACTCCGGTGTCTAGGAGCTTCTGGGCGGCACTTTTGACCGTTTTGGGATCGTGGGGGACGCCGCGTGTTCGTTCGACCCATTTGTTGAAGTCGCGCAGGTCGATGATTTCAAAGCCGCCTTCGTACATCTCATCAAGGAGCCATTGCCACAGCTCTCTGGCGGTGGGGGTCAGTCGGTTCTGAACGCTGAACTTGCTATGCTTTCTCGTCCAAGTGTTTTTTCGTTTTTTCCAAGTGTTTGGGGATTGATAAGCAAAATCCGGCACGTTTCCATCGGCTGGAACGCCCTGACACTGGCGGTTTTGACGATTTTCTGACACCATAAAATGACTCCTTTCATGTTGTGTGCATGGGAGGGGAAGCGTCGCGGGTTGGTGTACTAGACCAGCTCGTGGCGCGTTATTTCTTTATGGAGAGATTGTACCGCGATTTGGCAAAAAGTGCGATCGGGCTGAGTTTGTAGGATGCGTTAGCGAAGCGTAACGCATCTCATTCAATCAAATAACAGGCATCTGGTGGGTTACGGCGGGAGCCTAACCCACCCTACTGGCGTGGCACACCTTAATTGGTGGATTAGAATTGTAGGGGCGCATGGCGTGCGCCCGATTTCACCGCCAAATCTATCCCACAATTTTAGCTGTGCCACGCCACTACATCTACATCATTATTGAATCGTCGGTGCAGCTAAAAATTAGTTGTCTTTTCCAAGAAAAATTTCCCAATATAAGCGTTGATATCTTTTGGGATTATCCATATCCATGAAAATCTTACTCAATTGATGCTTCGTACCTTTGATTCAGAATTTTTATTTTGTTGAGTAGAGAAGTAATATGCTACGTCTCTACTCATGCAAGCAAGAGTTGCTAGGTTAATCCTTTTGCTTGGCGTTTTTGCGCCCTCTAGAATGCTGTCGCTTCAGCAATCCACCCATACCTAGGGCTGTCGCTGAACCCAGAATAGTCAGAGGTTCGGGTACGGGTTCGTATGCAATATTATCAACAGCGCCACTACCAGGGAGAGATACATCTAAACGCTGAACCAGGGTGTTGTTAAAACCGGTTACGGTTTGAGTTTCGTTGTCACCTGCACCCTGAACCGAAAATTGCTGGATTTGCTGAGTTCCTGCCGTATCCGCAAAGGTTGTGATTTGAACATTGTTACTTTCATCAATGTCTAGAAGTCCAAATTGTTCGAGACGAACTAGGCGATTAAAGTTAAAAGAAATTGTACCACCATGACGGGAATCATCTGGATCAGCGGAGTCATTATCTTCACTGATAATTAGGGCATTCCCAAAGTTAAACTCTGAAGAGGGGAAGAATAAGTCATCATCTCCGCCTGAGCAGTCACTAGCCGTAGCCGACCCCCCACCGCAAAAGGTATCAAAGATCATCAAATCACGAAGGCTGCCACCAGTTTTTTTCTGACCTGACACCGAGAGTGTGGCGGCTTTTGTCGTTTCACCCGTCACTTTTTGACCAACCGCAAATTCAGAAAAGTCAATGACTTTAACGCCTGCGGCTTTAACTGGATTAGCATTGAGTGTGACTAGACTGAGAACGGCACCGGCGGTAGCCAAGCTCAGAGTTTTGTTGATGGTTTGAGCTAAATTGAATTTCATGTCGATTACTCCTTGTTTTGGGAGAAGATTGAATCTAGTAATGGTGACTTGTATTTTTCTCTGGCGGAAGCTTAGTTCCTTGATATCAAGGTAACTGGCTATTCGTCCTTTGTGGTAAACTTACAGTAAAGAAAACTGAATTTTGTGTAAATTTTTGATGAAAATAATAGATTTTGTTTCATTAATTCTCTCTCCTTGTGCCGTATAGTTAACTGTCACATCCATGGAAGTAATTGTTTTGGGAGTCCAGCTACAATAAGAAGCAAGATTGAATTTCATGTCGATTATTTCAAGGCTTTGGGGATGAGTGACTTGAGTCCCCAGAGCTTCTTTATTGATGGGACTATTTCTGAAGACTAACCTGATTTACGGGGAATTGTGGTGAAGCAGCCGTGAATAAAGCTGACAGTTGTGTAAAGGTTTAATAAGAATCCGTCAATGTCAGCAAAAAACCAGCAGTTTGTAGGATGCGTTAGCGAAGCGTAACGCATCTCATTCAATCTAGAAATCGAAAGTCCTTACTATGAAGAGCTTTATGAATCAGAATCAGAACAGGATAGAAGAAGATCTGTTGAGTTTTTGCAAGGTTTTAATGACTACCAATCCTTATATCGGTTCTTCACTTGACGATCTCCTCGAAGAAGACGGAATACTTGACGAGGTAGAAGCAATTGCACTTAAGCAGGTTCTCGCTTGGCAAGTTTCTCAGGCAATGCAAGAAAAAGGACACACCTAAACAAGAAACCGTAGGGGCGCACCGACGTGCGCCCTTTCCTGACTTTCCTGACGTGCGCCCATCCCCGACGTGCGTCCATCCCCGACGTGCAGTGTCACGCCACTACCCTTTTTCGTGCCAAAAATTCCTATCACAGTAATCTTGACAAATTTACTCACCTACCCATTACCTCACAAAGCATCGCAATCACCAGGCGATGCGTCATATCCGGAGTTCATCTGCTGTCGTCACCGGAGTGTGTTGACAAACATCACAAAAATAAAAAAGTCAAGTCACAGTCGATATTTGTAACAATTCGTTACGTTGGGAGTAACAAAACGTTACACAAGTCAGGAGGCAGTTATGTATACCCGCGACGAAAGAGGAATTCTCAACAACTACGCCAGCGAACCTCAAATGTATTTCGCTGATTACCCCAGTGTGGAACAACAGCGTAACTATCTGTTACAGGCAGGAATCGCCACATTATTAGTTAGCGCATTAATGTTAACCGCATTAGCTGTCAGCTAAATACCTCAACACAACAAACTTGTGTCTCATTTACTTGCGCTGTAAAAGCTGGTAACTTGATAACAAAAGCCAATCTTCATAACTAAAGTTTCTCTTGCAACAAGCAAGAAGTGGGGCTGGGCATGTCCTCACTATAAAACGCTGGAGGTATAGTCAAAGCTATACCAAAGGAAGCCTACACTGTACCCGTAGGGAAGCGTGTAGGAGGATGTCACGAACCCTTGCTTACTTCCGAGGGGAGCAAAGAAAGCCGATTCACAATCGCAACTGGCGTTCTGAATCATTCGAGCAGTTAGCCCAATCCATTACAGGAACTGAGATTGACTACACCGAGCGCACCCCAGCTTATCGGTTCAACAACCCTAATCTAGCTATCGCTTGAGATTAGGGATTGCCAGAGACAGGACTGGCAACGCAAGCGTTGAATAGACCACTGAGCCGTTAACTGATACGCACTTCCGAATACTTCCCCAGTTCGGATCAACTGCAAGCCTACTTGTTTAGGCGCTTTAAGAGAGGACATTTTGTTAACGGTGGTCGAGGGGACGTACAACTTACACGAGAGGCTTATATCCATGATTCGTGTACCAGTTTTATCGCCAGACGGTAAACCATTAATGCCAGCTAAAGCTAGCCGCGTTCGGCGGTGGCTAAAAGCTGGTAAAGCTAAAGTCACCCATAACGACTTAGGCATCTTTCAAGTCCAGTTAGTTAACCCGCCATCGGGGGAGGAAACCCAAGATATTGTGGCTGGAATTGATCCGGGAAAGCTATTCACGGGGATTGCGATTCAATCAGCCAAAGCTACTCTGTTTTTAGCCCACCTAAATTTGCCCTTTAAAAACGTGACCAAGCGGATGACCCAACGGGTAATGATGCGGCGCGGGAGACGAGGGCGACGGATTAACCGTAAGGTTTCCTTTGATCAACGCAATCACCGCCAGCACCGATTCGATAACCGCAAAGGTCATAAGATACCCCCCAGCATCCGGGCTAATAAACAGTTGGCGTTGAGGGTAGTACAAGAGTTATCAAAGGTCTACCCATTCACAGATGTGGTGGTTGAGACGATTAAAGCCAAAGGCGACAAAGGGTTTAGCCCCGCTATGGTTGGTCAATACTGGCAGATTGAGCAGTTAGAAGCTAACGGCTATACCGTCCACACGCAGGAGGGATGGCACACATCCAACCTGAGACAGTACCTCGGTTTACCTAAATCCAAGAATAAGGCTGAGTCCTCACCCGCCGCCCATGCCGTTGATGGTATCTGCACAGCCGCGTCTCAGTTTATGCGGTATCGCCAGATCCAGGGCATAAGTGGCACCTTCTTAGGGTCTATCGAAGTTACACCGTGCCAGTTTGCGGTGATTAGTCGCCCTCCAGTGTGTCGCCGCCAACTACACCTAATGATTCCCGGCAAGGGAGGGAAGCGGCGCGGTTACGGTGGCACAGTTACCCGCCACGGGTTCAGGAAGGGCGATTATGTCAAAGCGGTTAAAGCAGATATCGCTTACTACGGTTACGTTTCCGGTGACACCAAAACCCAAGTTTCGGTTAGTGACGCTAATTGGAAACGGATAGGAAGGTTCACCACCTCCAAAGTTCAATTGTTGCAGCGAAATACCGGATTGGTGTCAACAGTTGGATTGTCAAACCTTACTACATCGAGTAGCGTGGTTTGACCTCTATCCCCCTCCGGGTTGCTTCGCTGAACCCGGAGTCCCACGAGGTAAAGCGATGGATGCCTATTCTCTTCTCCAATCTCCCGTCCTAGCAACAAGCCAAGTTTCGCGACGTTGTAGCGACGTGACATGGCACGTCACTACATAACCCCAGCCATCGGATAGCTGGGGTTCTTATCAAAAATTGTTACATTTAGGTTGTATATAAAATCTGAAAAAGAAATAAGAGAGCCACTCTCTCATGCAACTCTCTCTCTAGTCCTAAAGGTACATCTACTACTCTCATAATCGCTTTTAGGACGCTGAGGTGTCACACCCAGTTTGAGATCAGTAGCCAACGGGTAGAACTGATCCGTTATTCCTTACAGGGAGAATATTACAGGCGATCGCCACTCTTAAAGAACAGGAGAGCGATCGCCCAATTTATAAGTAAACCTTATCAATGCATTCAGGAACCCTAATATTTATTTCCTTTACAAACCTTAACTATTTCCCTATAGTTATAAACATAATCATTCATTTGACTTAACAAGTCGAAAGCAATCATCCGAACCATGACAACTACATTACAACGTCGCGAATCCGCATCCTTGTGGGATCGGTTCTGCGAGTGGGTCACCTCCACCGAAAACCGCCTATATATCGGCTGGTTTGGTGTACTGATGATCCCTACTCTCTTAACCGCCACCACCTGCTTCATCATC